>PIVW01000510.1 GCA_003353825.1 Chloroflexota bacterium | reverse complement strand
CGAGCTACCGCGCCTGCTCAAACATTTTCCTGACTACAACCATCTGGAACTGGTTCCCGATCTGCTGGCCAAGAGTCAGGTGTTACCGGTGGGGTTGGATCTTGCACGCCTGGACAATCATCAACCTATCGAGAAGCCGGCGAACGCGCCTTTGCGCATCCTTTGGAACCAACGCTGGGAATACGACAAGAACCCGCGCGAGTTCTTCGACGCTCTTTACGGCCTGGATGAACAGAACCTGCCCTTCGAGGTCATCGTTGCCGGTGAGAACTTTCGGCAACGACCCCAAGAATTCGAGGAGGCAAAATCCAGGTTGGGGCACCGTCTCATCCATTTCGGTTTCGCCGAGAGTCTTGAGGAGTACGCCCGCTTACTATGGCAGGCCGATGTCGTCCTATCCACCGCTCATCATGAATTCTTCGGCATCAGCATTCTCGAAGCGCTCTATTGCGGTTGCTATCCTCTACTCCCCCAACGCCTGAGTTATCCCGAATTGCTGCCTGTCCCCTACCACGCCGCCCATCTGTACCAAAATCACGACGATTTGGCCGCTAAATTGAGGTGGGCGGCAGGCAATACGGGCGAAATACGAGCCACCAATCTCCGCCAGGTCGCGATAGCTTATGGCTGGCAAACTATGGCGCCCGTATATGATAGAGTGCTAGCGAGGCTACGCCTCAGACCAACGAGTTGTAGTGGCATCAAGTGTCCGGCCTGAAAAACTTGACTCAAATGCAACGGCTTTTGTGCTTCAAGACCCTAGCAGAGATGGTCGAAGTACGTAGTTCATCGTGGCGCAAATAACTGTGCGGTTTGTAGTAGGCGATTTATCGCCGTGAAAGGTGCTCAAGAGCGCTAAAGCGCTTACTACGGACTGCCTCCTTACCTATGCCGATTTATACTAGGTAATTTGGGCTCGATCGGAGTTTATGCCCCTACGACGATAAGCCTATTCCGTTTTTCACTACCGGACACTTTTCTATTGTGTCACCCTGAACGGGTCAAGCACACAACTCACATGATCACGAAACACCAGTGAAGGGTCTCGCGGCACGTGTGATAGAAGTGGTCGGTAGTGAATTGCGTTTTGACGACTCAACCACGAAACACGCACTACGCAACACGCTCCCAGTCAATCCTCAACATTCCAGAATCCACGATTGTCGCTCATCCAATCCTGAGAATCAAAGGGCATTTCCTTCTTGCCGGGCTGCACTCGCTCGTAGCTGCCATCCGCGAGCATTCGCCGTGATTTGACATTATCTTGCAAGTGCACATCCATGATTCTTTTGAGAGCGGCTTTGATCTCGGGGTCTTCGATGGGGAAGAGTTGCTCTACCCGGCGGTCGAGATTGCGAGGCATGAGATCGGCACTGCCCATAAGGATCTCCTCATCGCCATTGTTGCGAAAATAGTAGATGCGGGGATGTTCCAGGTACCGTCCCACCACCGATGTTATCTCGATATTCTCACTAACGCCGGATAAACCGGGCCGCAGACAACAAATACCCCGTACTTGCACATCCACTTTGACCCCGGCCTGGGAGGCACGATAAAGAGCCTTGATACACTTTTTGTCGACCAGTTGGTTCATCTTAAAGGCGATACAGCCATTGCCATGCTTTTTGTGTTGGTCGATCTCCCGGTCGATGCGTTTAATCAACTCTTTGCGCATAGTACCGGGTGCGACCAATAGCTTGCGGTACTCTAGCTTGCGCGAATAGCCGGTCAGTGAATTGAACAGATCCGCTACATCGGCGCCGATATCAGGATCACTCGTAAACAGACTCATATCGCTGTAGATGCGCGCCGTCACCGCATTGTAGTTGCCAGTGCTCATGTGCACATAGCGCACAATGCCATCGGGTTCCCGTCGGACAATCATGAGCAGTTTGCAATGAGTTTTTAAGCCTAACAAACCGTAGACGACATGCACGCCAGCCCGTTCCAACGCGCGCGCCCATACGATGTTATTCTCCTCATCGAACCGCGCCTTTAGTTCCACAAGAACAGCCACCTGCTTGCCATTTTCGCGGGCTTTCATCAATGCCTTGACGACCGGGGCGTTCTTTCCTACACGGTACAGCGTCTGTTTGATCGCAAGCACGTTGGGATCGTGCGCGGCCGCGTGCATAAAATCAAGCACAGGATTGAAGCTGTCGTAGGGATGATATAGCAAGATGTCCCGGCGCCGAATTACCGAAAAGATGTCTTCACCTGTGGTAAGTGGGGCCGGCAGCGATGGCGAGAAGGGCACGTCTTTGAGATCAGATCGCTCGACTCTCATCAATCCCATCAGATCGGCCATGCCCACAGGGCCATCGATAGTATAAACCTGGTAAGGCTGCAAACCCATATTCTCGACCAGGATATCACGCACATGAGCCGGCATGCTGCTGTCCAACTCCAGACGAACTACCTTACCGAAATAACGCAAGCCCACCCCCTCTTCGATGGCGGCCAGCAGGTCGGCGGCTTCATCTTCCTCGATCTCGATATCAGCATCGCGTGTCACCCGGAATGGATACGCCGCAACGACTTCCAAACCGGAAAACAGCCTATCCAGGTTGTTGGCGATAACTTCCTCGATCCACACAAAGTTGTCTGCTTTCACTTCAGCTGTCTCTAGGCCTTCGAAAATATCGGCGCGGTCTTCGCTGGGGATACGTAGAAGGCGGGGGAAAAGGCCCGGCACCTTGAGACGAGCAAAACGCTCCCCGCCCTCTGGGTCCTTGATGACAACGGCCAGGTTGAGGCTGAGATTCGAGATATGTGGGAACGGATGGCCGGGATCAAATGCCAGAGGTGTGAGTGCAGGAAAGAGTTCTTGCTTAAAGTATTTGCGCAGAAGCTTTCGTTGCTTACCTTTGAGTTCGTCATAGCGGAGGATACGAATATTCTCCTGTTTCAATTTGGGAAAGACATCATCTCGCCAGCAGGACAATAGCTGCTCGAGCATGGGTTCCAGCGTGCGCCTTATCCTCACCAATTGCTCTGCCGGCGTCATGCCATCGGGGGGGGCTTCGATGGTGCCCACCTCCAACTGTTGGCGTAGACCGGACACCCGAATCATAAAATACTCATCCAGGTTATTGCTGAAAATCGATAAGAATTTGACACGCTCCAGCAAAGGATGACTTTCATCCATCGCTTCTTCCAGCACGCGACGGTTGAATTCCAGCCAAGTCACTTCTCGATTGAGAAACAGTGTGCGATCATCCAAATCGATCTCTGTTTGTGCCGAAACCGCGGCTGTGTCATTGTCTGCAAGCAAAGATGCGGAATCAAGCACGTTGATCATGGCTCCACCATTTGAAACAAGGGTTTTATCCTCAATCGAGCGTTTCGAAACCGTGCCAAGATCGATGACCGCGTTGGTATCCATCTCACCATCAAGCGGCGCTGGAGCAGATTCATCAATGTACGTGATAGATTCATCATCGAGCAGTTGCTGCGCCTGAGCAATCCACTGCGAATAATCAGGTCTGCGCCAGGCAGGCGCCGCGATGATTTGTTCGACCTGACCGGGCGTACTTATGGCAAGATCAGCTAGATTACTGATATCACTCTCGCGCAACGTCTGCGCAAACTGTGGCCCAATACCCTTGACAATTGTAATATTTATGGGAGACATGGTAAATCCTGTCGCCGAGACAGCAGAGTCTTTTTGCGTGTTGCGCATTTCGTTTGAGTCTGATCCACATAAAAAACGCACCGCGCACCGAGCACCGAGACGATCATTGACAACTGCGCTTTGGATCATATCCTCGATGATCTCGATAAGCTACCTCTATATATACCATAATCCCCCTGTCGAGCCAAGTCATTACTTGTTAGCTGCCGGCAAACGCCCGTTTGGCGGTTGAGTGAAACTGCGCTGGGTAGATCATGGTTTCTCCGCAAAATCGTATTGGGCAAGCGCATGTTGCACATCGGCTGAGGAATGAACTTCCCCAGTATCAGTCATTTTCGCGGTTGAAACCCCGTCATTCAGGGATGTCGGCTCCGAAAAAGGCGTGGGCCATTTGAGCAAA
>PIVW01001165.1 GCA_003353825.1 Chloroflexota bacterium | reverse complement strand
ACATTGATGCAGTTCAAGTCGGCGCCTATGATTCCACCAATGGCGCCCATCACTATAAAGAAGGAGAATTCGATCAGATTGTATTTGCCGGTGACCACATCGTTGGACCGCTCGAAGTTGATCAGCGAAGTCTTGCTCGCCGTGCCGCACTCGCCATGGTAGCAGCCCAACGCCAACGTCAACACCAGATTGGACACTGCCGCTGCGAAGAAGGCACGCCATGTCAGACCCGGCAGCCAAAACGATGCCACCTCTTCCAATGCAAACAACCTTAACATAACACGTTATATAACTACATATATACACATATACAGCACATACATTCCACCGATGGGCGCACCGAAGGCCGCAGCGACGCCTATACACATTACACATTGTACGCAAACGTTCGTTGAGTGTATACCTATAAATAGGGGGAAGTGCAAGGATAGCAAACAGGGACAAACCGTACCAGCAGAAGCGCCGCAAGAGATCAAATCTCTGCTATCCACATCATTCCTGAAGGAGTAGCCAGTTTTGGTGTCAAACTCGACGGTTTTGTTGCGTCCTAAGGCCAGACCAGAAGCTAAAGCAGAGCCCGCATGCACCATTGGGCCTTCTTTGCCGATAATGAATTTCGCAGAGACGCTGAAGATGACACCTACTAGTTTTACAATGAACGTTTTCATTTGGAAGAGGCCGGGGATGGAGGAGCCATTGAGCCAGCCTTTGACGTCGGGAATGCCCGAACCCGCCGCCTGCGGAGCAATAAACGCCACCATGCTGCCAGATATCAACGCAAATAAGCAATTCACGCCTAAAAAACGGGCAAATCCCATGGCAAAGGATATTTTTAGTCCCGTTTGCGCCCAATTCAAATTGACACCGATCAGCGCTTCGACTGCAATGCTCACGAAAAACATGCATGTGCCGGTAAAGGCGCCTATGGTGAAACACATGCACCATTTCCAGAGCCCGCGCGCTTGGATGGTTCGACCAAACCAATC
>PIVW01001164.1 GCA_003353825.1 Chloroflexota bacterium | reverse complement strand
GCAGATTCGACGGCATATTCCTCCTTGGCATTGCCCATCGCCGGCGACACTCGATGATGGACTCGTTATCTGACTCGTTGTCTGACGAATCAATGACGGACTCGCTGGCCGGCGTGTCTGACCCGTTGTCTGACTCGTTGTCTGCTGAACGTGAAGTGACGGCATCGGTGCCGGCGATTGATCCCAAAGTAATACATCGACGTTCGGAGACGGTGATGGATTGGTATGGCGGATCTGTCCGGCCGCCATAGTTGCAATTGTTGGTGGGCGGATGATCTTGGGTTGCTCGGGGGCAATGATGCTGATGTCAAGGTACTCGAGGTCGTCTGTAGGTTCGACTATCGTCGGAAAACAGGTGCTCGAGCCTTCCTTCGTTGTAATACTAATTGACTCCAAGGCCTCGTGAGTACATTTTTGTAGTCGCTGGGATCTCTTCAGGTATCCTGGGGATATTGTATTGGTATCATCCGTAGGGGTGTAGAGCGCTCGGATGATAAATGGTTGACGTAGATTTCCCATCGTAAGAACAACGTATCCAATGCCGCTGGCGGTGTATTGCTGTTTGCCGGAGGCTTGGACGGTGGTATTACGATAGTACAGGACACTGAAGATATTTGGATCATTGAATGCGTTGGAATTGGCACCTCCGTCCCATCGCGCTCTTGCATGAATTGAGCGTTTGGGCTTGCCGCGGAGGTGCCTTAGCAGTTTACCTGGAGATTGTCGAATTCAAAAGAGTTATGATCCGAAATCTCCACGGTTGACTGCTGAGGTGCATCCGTTGCGGTGGAGGTGCACATCGCGTTGATTGCTGGTGCGGGCTCTGGGGTCACCTCCTCAGGAATCTCTCCAGTGATGGTTGAAGATGCATTGCGCAGTGCTTCCGATGTGAAAAGAGATTCGCTGGGGAGGGACGATCCATCGTCGTTACCAGTGCTCAAGGGGGCTGATAGCAAGGCGTCCGTGTAGGCGTCGAGATCGAATTGC
>PIVW01000509.1 GCA_003353825.1 Chloroflexota bacterium | reverse complement strand
GTATCATAGCGTGCAAGATTTTGTGGCTGTGTTTTTTGGTACTCCTTGGGGTGAATCTGTACGATCACATCGCCTTCAGATTGCAACAATTCGGATCGCCTATCGATCTCCAACAAAGCTTGCGACCACAGCCCCTGATATTGAGGAGGTGCCACATAGATCAGATCGAATGGCTGGAGACCCTCTCTGAGCAAGTATTTAAAAGCATCACCCCTCACGATCTGGGCCTTATCCTTGAGTCTGGTTTTCTCGAGATTGCGCCCAATGACTTTTATGGCTGCACTAGATCGTTCGACGAAAACGGCTTCCACTGCGCCACGGCTCAATGCTTCTATCCCTACAGCCCCCGTACCTCCAAACAGATCCAGGACACGCGCATCGACAATGGTCGACCCCAAGATGCTGAACAAAGCCTCTTTTGCCCGGTTCGTAATCGGACGAGTATCCTTCCCTGGTACTGATGCGAGTTTGTGACCCTTGGCCGTTCCCGCGATCACCCTCATTGTTGAACCTCTACTACTTCGATATCTTGTGGCGGCCGTCCCGTTGTCAAGAACGTACGTAATCGATCCACAAACAGGAGTTTCCGGTCGTATATAAACCAGAGCAACAATAGCAAGCCTGTTACATCAAAGAAGATCAGAATCGGTTCCTGTATGATGATCTCAAGATAAGCATTCAGCATCTCTTCAGGCGTCCCCACATGGCGCCAAGGATGCCACCCCCAGCCTTTCAGAGGCCACAGGAGCGTTTGTGTAAACCCCCACATCCTATCCTCGACAAGATGGGTGGCAAATGCCAGCAGATAAACGAGCCAGCTTCTCAGCCGTCCGCTGGCCCAGACAATGATCCAGACCAAGCTGTGTAACAACAGCGAATGCCCGAAAAACAGGGCTGCGTTCGCGTCAGGAAATACGAATAAGGCCAGTGGTTTATCGATGATGTCAGGTAAGAGAACGAGCAAACCGACGATACGATAATCGGCATCGGCAAAATAGCCGGTTTTGCGTTGGATCAGGTTAAGGCCTGCCCAGGTCCATTCGATGTGTCCGGTCGGTAACATAAATGCGCTCCGACAGCTATTATACTCGGATTGTAACTGCTAAGCTATCATCAAGCGTTATCGATTATGAAGATCCGAAGTGCCCTGACGGTAAGTAGACAAGTAGACAAGACACTCACTGCACCAGACGCCGAACTCCCTTGTTTACTGGCTCCTTGTCTACTTTACACAGGTCGTTCGATACCTCCCATCCGGAACTTATAAATCTATGCGAAAAACCTACACATTACTCTGTATACTTCTATTTGCATCGCTCACACCTCTGCGTAGTGCTGCGATCCCCCCCACGCCTTCTGCCGTCGATGTCGCCTATTGGCAACAAGCGCTAGGCGAACCACATGCCCCCAATGAGATACTGGTGCAATTCCGGCCACACGCCTATCTGGGATTGTCGAACAGGCCCACCGCCCTGGCCTCGGCTGCTAAGATCAAGGAGATCCCAGAGCTCGGGCTGCTTCACTATCAGATTCAGGGAGATATGGCATCGATCCTGGCACAACTTAACGCCGATCCCCGTGTTGAATTTGCCGAACCCAACTACCTCATCTATCCCACTTTTCGGCCAAATGATCCTTATTATGTCAACTACTCAGGTAATGTTGACGTTGCCAATGGTGGCTATCTCACTCGCATGAATATGGAAGCTGCCTGGGATCTCACTCGCGGTCGCTGCGAAATCATCGTCGCCGTGATCGACACCGGTATTGATCTGGACCATGAGGATATGGAAGACGCCCTTTGGACCAATCCCGGAGAGATCCCGGATAACAGTATTGATGACGACGATAATGGCTTTGTCGATGATGTGTACGGCTGGGACTTTGCGGCAGAGACTGCTAACGTAAATGACTGGTTTGGACATGGCAGCCATGTGGCCGGGATCATCGCTGCCAGAGCCAACAATGGTAAGGGAATCGCAGGTATGGCACCCAAAACGCGAGTTATGGCTTTGGGCGTATTTGCTCCCCCTGGATTCGGCACCTTCGCCGATGAAGTGGAGGCGATTCTATACGCAGCGGACCATGGGGCCAAGGTCATCAACCTCAGTCTTGGCTCTAATGCCTACAGTCGGGGTGAACAAATGGCGATTGAGTATGCTGTACGGCGGGGAATTGTTGTGGTGGCCGCAGCAGGCAACGACTACCGAGAGCTCTACCATTGGCCTGCGGCCCATGATGCTACGATCGCAGTGGCTGCAACCACAGCCTATGACACTCGCGCCTCTTTCTCCACTCTGGGAGATTTTGTCGATCTGGCGGCGCCAGGGGCAGCGATCAAGTCACTGGGTAGAAACGGCGGCTATGTAGTCAAAGGGGGGACGAGTATGTCCACTCCACATGTGGCGGGACTGGCAGCCTTGATCCTGGCTCGAAACCCAACACTGGCCCCGGCAGAAGTACGGGCTCTTATGGAGACCACTGCGACCGATCTGGGCGCCCCCGGCTGGGATAAAGCGTTTGGGAACGGCCGGATCGATGCGCTGGCCGCATTGCGAGCAACTCCTTTATATACCGATACATTCCCCTCGCTCATGCCCGATTGGCTACAGACGGCTGTTTGGCCTCCTCTGTGTAATGAAAGTGTTGTAAATGGTGATTTTGAAGAACCACTGCACTCATCCTGGCATGTCACTGGAACCGCCTCGATAACCGACGTGGTGTCGATGACAGGCGGGCATTCTCTTTTCTTGACGGGCACGCCCGATAGAGCGGGTACCGCTACTCAGGCGATTGCCGTTCCCTCCGACCTGCACGCTGCCACCCTGGCATTCGGGCTCCGTGTCGAGAATGACGATGAGAAACTTGGAGAGGACCCTGAACACCCCTGGCGTGATTACCTCAATATCTGGTTACGCACGGCTGATGGCGACCCCATCCTCGAACTGATGCGCGCCGGTAATGCAGACTTTGATCTGGCTTCAAGTCTTGCGTGGGATCGCTACCTACATGTACTGTCCGCATCTGAACTGGCACTTTTGCGAAAAGCTGGCGAAGTCCAACTCTGGTTTTATGCCGACAACGGCCCCGATCCGAAGCCAACACGCTTTTACTTCGATTCTGTACGATTTTGCACTGCGCACGCTCCAGTGTACCTGCCCCACATTTTGGTTCACTAATAGACGAAGTCAGCTTCGCACCACGCCGCTAAACGAGCGTTTGCTGCCCGTCAGCAAGTAGCAGGCGGCAGAAGTCGAACGGCGCCGGTTTGCGATTTGCCAGTTTTCCAGAGCTTGCTCTGGTTTTTAAGAATTTCGGTCTTCAAGAATCTCACCCCCTTCTATGATTACGTTATGTCATTGCGATTAGCCAGTATATTGAGCTTGTTTTTCGGTTTACTCTGTTGGGGAGGGCTGGCTGCACTCGTTTATTATCAGCCACCTGAGGCGTTATTTGTTGGTGCGGCGCTGCTTTTGCTTATAGCTGCAATTGCGACGACGACCGCGCCATTGTGGGGACGCATCCAACAGCACCTGTTAGCTGATATCCAACCTGAGACGTTTCCAAAAATAGCAGCCAGACAAGGTATGTGGGCCGGATTGTTCGCAACGGTGCTCGTGATATTCCAGATTTACGGCCTGTTGGATTGGATTATAGTACTGGTGTTGCTAGTGCTGTTTGTTATGTTAGAAACCTTTTTGCTACAACGTAGGCAATGGCGCAAGACACGCAGGCCGCCCGGTTCCAACCAACCGGCGACCGCGCAAACAACCAAAGTGCAACGGACCCAGCAGGGTAAGGGTAAGGGTAAGGGTAAGGGTAAGGGTAAGGGTAAGGGTAAGGGTAAGGGTAAGTAAGTGGGTTTGCGGAGCGCGGGTCGAGCATAAAAGGAATTGGGTATGTACTAAACGAGTTGGGAGCAGACCAGTACTGGACGGAAGTCATATGAAGTTATGAGCAACTAGTGCTCGTTTATTAAGAATGTGTACAACTTCTTTATTAAATGGGCGATGCAAATAGTTTCCCAACGTTATCAACCAGT
>PIVW01000066.1 GCA_003353825.1 Chloroflexota bacterium | reverse complement strand
GGTGATTAATGCTCCAGATAGGCTGAGAACAAGAGTTCGTCAGAACCCACTAATACTTTCGGGTTATTTTTCTTGTCGCTGCTCGATTTCTTTCTCACAAACTGCGAAATATAGGCTTAAGGCAACTCCACACCCAGAGAAGAAAATATCTGTTGGAACGCGGCTGATTCGGCATCCCAGAGGTCGGCATCAGCCGCACTTGTGATGATGAACAGTTGATCCGTGACACCATTTTTGTTCACGAATAACATATCCTGCGCCCGCACCACCACCGGAAGATTGAGTTCACGAGGAGTGTTGGGATCAGGTTTAGTGACATAAGCGTAGGAGTTCAGCACCGCCGGTTGGCCCAGAGGGCCGAGGATAGACTCACTACCAAGACTACGATAGGCGATGAGCATCTCGGTCTGCCGGAAGGCCCAGTTTGCTGCCAAAAGGCTAAGATGATCATCGCTCGCCATATCTTCGATGCGTACCTCGATACGAGAGTCGAACAAATCACTGCTATGAGGATTGATCGTCTGAAATGCGAGACTTTCTGTCTTCGGTGCGACCCAGTTGGCGGGGAAAACCAGTTTGGGAAGTTGAGGATCTAGTGAAACCGAATGCGAGTAGCTCAACACATACTCTTTGAACAACCAGCCGGCAGCCAGGGCCATGAGAATGACAAGAGCTGTGAGAATGCCATTACGCCGTTCCTGCCGGACATCAGGGAGATGCCTGAGCGGGGTTCGTTGGTGAGTTGCGATCATGCTGGTCCCTCCCGTTGTTCTGCGATAATGTCACGTCTTGAAGCTGCAGTCTTATCGCCCATCAGCGCATGCCAGCTCTCTTCCAGATCCTGTATGATCACTGTACGATTCTGTGACGTTGTATGAGGGCTTGCCTTGTCTGCAACCCGATCACCATTACCTGCTCGTTGGAATACCTCCTGGGTCCGACCTCGTACATTTGCTTTCACAGGCACTCTCTTCATCTCAGCAGCCCGAACATGGGAGGGGGAGGGTTGTTCTGATCGCTTGCGTATTGCATTCCCATGTGTCTGCCCCACCTGTTTAGCCGAACTCGCAGATTGCCTTCCCTTGTTCCGAAAGGTTGCCGACGAGATCGCAGGCTTATCGATCACTTCTATTCCATATAGATGCTGTGTTTCCAAGTTTGCTCGACGGATCAGTAAAAAAGCCATTCCCAGCGCACCAGCGGAAAGAGCGACTGCTACGAGGAGAACCTGTGTGGCTTGTTGTTCAGTACTCAAAAGTGTGGTTTGACCATGCAAGAAAACGAAGAATCCGGTGAAAATGGCTATGAGGATGATCCCTCCCGGTAGAAAATAAAAGGGGGTTCTCTCGAACCGAGAAAGTCCTAAGAAATAACCCAACAGCCCGCCCAAACCAGCATAAGCCAGAGCGTTGGCAACAAGAAACATAAGATCACGAGTCGTGTTCAGCGAACCCTGATCGAGGATCGTAAAGAGGTTGAGCGCCGTCGCCAGACCGAGCCCAGCGGCTGCGCCATAGATAATCCCATCCAGGCGCGCATTGAATTCGGGATCGAAGTAGATCCCGTAACGCACTGCCGCGTAAATTACCGCAGCCTGCGTGAAACCTACTACCAGAATACTTCCTGCCAGATGAGACCACCAGAAAGTCTCCAGCCAGGTGCTGATCTGGAAAACATTCGCGAGCAGTGGCAGCAAGACGCCTGCCAATAAAGCAGCGAAGGCAAAAACCCGAACAACACCTCGCTTGGGTTCGGGTTCTTGCCAATCAAATATATGAAAGGCAACTAGCCAGATAAGGGACGGTATCAAACTGATGGCAAATCCCACCCCAATTAGTTGAGCCCCTTGTAATCGCCAGTCGATTGGGATCAACACATAATTGAACAGGGCAATACACAGTAGGAGCCCTAATAGAGCAAGTACCGCCGAAAACCAGAATCCGGTTCGATTGTGAGTAACCTGTTCCACGCTCGGAGGCGTTGCCGGGAACAGGGTAGGGTGAGTTGAACGTCGTGGCAGCATGGGCAATTCTCCGTGAGAGCCACCTCAACGCCTATCGTGTGGGGGAATACGCTGAGGGATCACTTGAGTAGAAGCCTCGAAAGAAAACTAAGGCATCTTGCCAACATGCACCCATGCCGCGCCAGGGTCATACGATATGCCTGGGGGAAAGGCGCAGGAGATCTAAAATCGTCTAAACTCTTATGATCAGTATACACTATGTGTGCGATCAGACAAATCACACTGGGCACATGAGTGGACAGAATGCACCTGCCGATAGTGCGAATCACCTCAGGCGCTGTGTGCAGACCCAGAGGGATCTTTGAACTTTCAGCCAGACAGTTCTATTTTCTGAGCGAACACATTTACGAAATTGCTATGTATCCTACTTGGTACAAACTTCCCTTCACCGTCAGGAATTGGTATAAAGGGTGTAACTGACAAAACGCTTGAAGGAGTAAACCGACGATGCAGGTTATTGAAAAACTTGGCGCATTGTACTTGGGAAAAGAGTACGACATGGACAGGGGCGAACGCGTGGATGATGTTGTCATGTACGATGCTCGGGATCTCACCACTCATGCTGTCTGTGTTGGTATGACCGGATCCGGGAAAACCGGTCTATGCATTGATCTTCTGGAAGAAGCGGCGATTGACAACGTTCCTGCCATCATCATCGATCCCAAAGGGGATATCACGAATCTCTTGTTAACGTTTCCCGACCTGCAACCCGAGGATTTCCAACCCTGGGTCAACATCGATGACGCCCGTCGCAAAGATATGAGCGTGGAGGACTACGCTGACAGGATCTCTGACACCTGGCGAAACGGTCTGGCCGATTGGGGACAAGGTCCCGATCGCATTCGCCTGCTCAAGCAAAGTGCGGAGTTTTTGATCTACACCCCTGGTTCTGATGCTGGTCTCCCGATCTCCATTCTGGCGTCCTTGCAGGCCCCGCAGCTAAACTGGGACGATCACGAGGAAGTGTTGCAAGAACAGATTCAGGGAACGGTCAGTGCTTTGTTGGGTTTGGTAGCTATCGATGCCGATCCATTACGGAGCCGCGAACACATTTTGCTCTCCACTATCTTCGAGTATTATTGGCGCCGGGGAGAGAACCTCGATCTCGCCAAATTGATAACGGCCATTCAGAATCCTCCCGTGCGGCAGCTTGGTGTTTTCGATGTCGATACCTTCTTCCCCGAAAAGGATCGATTCTCTTTGGCCATGTCTTTGAATAACATCATGGCCGCGCCCAGCTTTGGTTCCTGGTTGGAAGGCCAACCCCTGGATATCGACGATCTGATGCATTCGGCGACAGGCAAGCCCCGCCATAGCATTTTCTACATCGCCCATCTCAGCGACTCTGAACGCATGTTTTTCGTCACGTTGCTGTTGGAACAGGTTATTACCTGGATGCGCCGGCAATCAGGGACGACGAGCTTACGGGCGTTGCTGTACATGGATGAAGTCTTCGGCTTCTTCCCTCCGGTCGCCAATCCACCTTCCAAAAAGCCACTGCTCACCCTGATGAAACAGGCCCGTGCCTTTGGCCTCGGCGTGATATTGACCACTCAGAATCCGGTCGATCTCGATTACAAAGGCCTGACCAACGCCGGCACCTGGTTTATCGGCAAGTTACAGACGGATCGTGATAAAGATAGAGTGCTAGATGGCTTGGAATCCGCAACCAGTGAAGCCGGAGGGGCGCTCAACCGCCGGGCACTGAGCAGGATCATTTCCGGGTTGGGGTCCAGGGTTTTCTTGTTGCACAATGTGCATGAGGATGAGCCCGTAATCTTCCAAACCCGATGGGCGATGAGTTATCTGCGCGGGCCTCTGACGCGTAGTCAGGTACGAAAATTAATGGCCGGTGTCAAAGATACGATCGAGATCACAGCGCAGGTGCAGGCGGCCAAAGCGGCTGTCATCCATATGCCAGCATCGCCCGAGCCGGTTGCTGCCGATTCAGCGCCTAAGTTGCCGCCAGGCTATTCAGCCACTGCTCCTGCGCTACCACCTGAACTACCTCAGGTCTATTTACCATTGCGCATGAGTCCGAACCGGGCGCTTTCCGTGCTCGAAGAGGAGGAGAAGCAGCGTATCGAAGCTGAGCAAACAACCCTGGTTTACGAGCCTGCACTCATTGCGCTTGGCAACGCCGCTTTTGTCGACCGGCGCCGTGGTGTGAATGAAGAACGCCCCGTTGGCTTGCTGGTCCACAGCAATGATATCGGTGCGGTCATTCGTTGGGAGGATGCCGATTCCGTTGATTTAAGGGCGAGCGCTCTCGAAGTCGCTCCCGAAGGAGAGGCTTTGTTTGGCACCGTGCCGGCAGATCTGAATGGCGTCCGTGAACTGAAATCGTATGGCAAGGATTTCAGCGATTATCTCTACCATGAACAGCGCCTCGCTCTGCTCTACAATTCTGTGCTCAAAGTCTACAGTCAACCCTCCGAGTCGGAACGTGATTTCAGGGTGCGCATGCAACAGATAGCCCGTGAAAATAGGGATGCTGAAGTAGAGAAGATGCGGGCAAAGTATTTGAAAGTCATCGATCGCTTGCAAGATCGAATAGAACGAGAAGAGCAAGAATTGCAGGAAGATAAAGCCGACTACGATGCCCGCAAACTGGAAGAACTCCTGTCCGGCGCCGAATCGGTCGCAAGTTTTCTTGGCATTTTCGGGCGGCGCCGTTCGACCGCTTTTTCTAAAGCCGCGACCAAGCGCCGTATGACCTCTCGTGCTAAGGCTGATATCGAAGAATCGAAGGAGGAGATCGACCGCTTGGAAAAGGAGATCGCCGAAGTGAATGACACCATCATCGATGAAGCCGATCTGATCACGCAAGAATGGGCCGATACCCTTGAACAGGTGGGGCCCTACGAGGTCAAACCCCGGCGAGTCGATATCAAGGTTGACATGGTGGCACTTGCCTGGCTGCCATATTGGGAAATTGGATATCGTTCTGCTTCAGGTCGCTTGAGCCACGACCGAGTGGATGCCTGGGTGTAAATATGGAACCGATCTTAGCTACCTGTTTCTTTGTTTGCCTCTCCTGTCTGGTTGGTATCGCTGCGCTTGCCTTGCTACTTTTTTTGATACGGGGTAACCTACGCGGCGGCATATTCATACGATACGCCGGCCGTGGCGATGCCGATGTGATCGACGTCGACTACACGATAAGCGATGAAAGCCAACAGCCAACCACACCGTACACAGTAGATATCGACACCGACGCAGATGAAATAACCGTTTATCCACTCGACGATTGAATTAGTTGGCTCATTCGACTCGCTTGTGGCCTACTTGAACGGCGAATCACGTTTGGACAAGCACGCAACACGCAACACTTCGAGGATAAGCCCATGAGTAACAGCACCATCGCCATTATCGACGCCAATGTTCGCAGTGGCCAGGATGAACTGGCCCGTGAGGATGTTCTAACCCGTTTGCAGAGTTATGATGAACCCTGTGTGAAACCACTGTGGGTGAACTGGTTACGTGCCCGCGCAGATTTGCGCATCGTTTGTTTTGTCAATGATCTCAGCCGCCTCGATGATTTTCTAATCGATGTCGTCCGTGGCGCCACCGGTATCACCGGTACGCGCGCGGCCTTGTCGTTTGGGGGTCAGGTCCACGCCGAACGCCTGATGGATATCCCACTGGTGGCAGCAGGCAACCAGAATATGTTTGCCGCCAATATCAGCATCGAGCTAATTCCCGGTCACGATCGCTCCGCCTATGATGCCATCTGGTCTCTACCCGAACATCCGCATGTCAAGCCCGTGTGGCTTCTGCGCACCTACCATAGCTTTGAGGCCGATCTCAGCTTGTTGTTACTCTCCGATGAGGAACCGGCGATAACAGGCTACATCATGAGCTGGGTGAGACCCGTGAAAGGTGTTGATGATACTGTGATCAGCACTGTTAAAGACTGGCGTATGATCGCCACTCAAGACCACATGATTGAAGTCGCCGAACAGTTTTTTAGTTTGGCTATGGAATAAGTGCTGGGCGCTTGATTTAGAACAGGGAGACCCAAATGTACGATCATATTCTGTTTGATATAGCAGATAGCGTGGCCACGATCACGCTCAATCGTCCTGATAAGCTGAATGCCTTGACGATTGAAATGTCACAGGAGCTTGTACATGCTCAAAAGCAGTGTGCTCGTGAGTCGGGTGTTCGTTGTATTGTGCTTACGGGAGCGGAGCGCGCTTTCAGCGCCGGACAGGACTTGCAAGAATTCCAGATGCTGGAGGGTAGGGCAACGGTCGGGGATCACTTACGGCGGGGCTACCACCGTGTTGTGATGGGATTTCGCCAACTGGAAAAACCGGTGATCGGCAAGATCAATGGCGTTGCTGCCGGAGCAGCTCTGGGTTATGCCCTGGCCACAGACCTACGCATTGCCTCTGACAAAGCCAGTTTCGTCCCCGCCTTTATCGGGATCGGACTGGCCCCTGACAGTGGAGCGAGTTGGTTTTTACAGCAACTGGTTGGGCCGGCAAAAGCGTTCGAGCTATTGGCCACCGGCGTGCGCCTAGACGCGCAAGAGGCGTTGCGTCTAGGCATCATCAATCAGGTCGTCGCCCCCAAAGACCTGGACTCGACCGTCTCTGAGCTAGCCCAACGTCTGGCAATGGGCCCCACCCGGGGTATTGGTCTCACCAAGCGTGTGCTCAACAAAGCTGTCGGACACAACCTCGCCGATACGCTGGAGTACGAAGCTCAGATCCAAGATATCGCCTTCAACACCGGCGACCACAAAGAGGGTGTCGCTGCCTTTCTGGAAAAACGGCCACCGCAGTTTAGTGGGCGGTAAGACTATTTTTCCGCAAATCGGCGTGCGAGACGTCGGGAGGTACAAGATTATGAAGGCTGAATATGATTTCTCAAAAGGTAAGCGCGGACCAGTCCTTCCCAGTAAGGGGAAAACCCGGATTACTATCTATATTGACGACACGATTCTTGAGGAGTTTCGTTCCAGGGCAGAGGAAGCGGGAACAGGCTATCAAACGATGATAGATGATGCCCTCAGGGAATACCTAAGCCAGACTTCCGAAAAACCGGTGACAGAATCTATGTTGCGCCGCATTCTTCAAGAGGAACTCCCCAACATAGCATAGCTAAGGACCTGAATTCTCAACCCTAAGATCCGGCAAAGGCCACAGCAACACCGCGTAAAGTATCGAACCAGGGGCTGGCCACGATACCAAATAACAAGGTGCCAAGTACGGCAATGGCAATAGCAATGCTCGCCGAATCGGGAATGGGGAGACGCACGCTTGACTCAGCAGTCGGCTCTTCCATAAACATCACCACCGTTACCCGCAGATAATAGTAGGCGCTGACGGCGCTATTGATCACAGCGGCCACAGCCAGCCACACCCAACCACTATCCACTGCCGCCCCGAAAAGATAGAGCTTACCGAAGAATCCGGCCAGGGGGGGGATGCCCGCCAACGATAACATGAAGATCGCCATCGATACAGCCAGCAAGGGTTTGCGTGTGAAAAGTCCTCTGGCATTATCGAGGGTAGCGTCCTGTTCAGCATTGGCGTCCATGCGTTCCATCAGCGAGACAACGGCAAAGGCGCCGATGTTCATAAAACCATAGGCAAAGAGGTAGAACATAAGCGCCTGCATGCCCGCTGCGGTGCCGGCCACAATACCGATGAGCATGTATCCTGCTTGAGCTATAGAGCTGTAGGCCAGCATGCGTTTGATGCTGTTTTGGCGTAGGGCCGCCAGATTACCCCAGGTCATGGTTAGTAGCGAGAGTATCGCCAATGCCATTGCCCACCATTCATAGGGGACGCTGAGCGTAGCCTGCAACACCCGGAATAGCGCCACAAAAGCAGCCGCCTTGGTGCCCACGGACATAAAGGCCGTCACCGGCGTGGGCGCACCCTGATAGGCGTCGGGCGCCCACATGTGGAAGGGCACGGCCGCGATCTTGAAACCAAATCCAACAAGCAGCAGGGCCATTCCGGCCAACATTAACAGCCCCCCGGTACCCAGAATGGCGATTTCGCTCAAGTAAGTGCTGCCGGTATCGCCATACAGTAAGGCCATGCCATAAAGCAGAAAGCCCGAAGCAAACGCGCCTAGCAGGAAATACTTGAGCGCGCCTTCTCCGCCGGCCAGTTGTCCGCGATGAAAACCTGTCAGAACATAGAGCGCAACTGACAGGATTTCCAGGCTGACGAACAGGGTAATCAATTCAATAGATTTGCCCAAAAACATCATACCGGCCACGGCCAGTAATAGTAGCGCGTAATATTCACCGGTCATACGGGTAAAGCGTGTCAGATATTCCCACGACATAAGCACTGCCAGGACGGCAGCCAGAATGACAACTAGACCCAGCAGACGACTGAGATCGTCATCTACAGCCATGTTGTAAAAATCAATAGAGGGCAAACCGATAGCGGAAATACTAATAACAGCGGCGACACTCAATCCAACCAGCGTCAAGATCGCCATCAGGTGGCCGCGTGTTCTTTCTCCCGATGTTGCCAGGATATGGGTGAAATCTACCACCATGATCACCAATGCGGTGACAATGATGATGGTCTCAGGTAGAATTGCGTAGAGATTGAACGAAGATAGGTCCATTTGAGCAATCAGGGAAGGAAGCTAACAACCGTATCCGCGTTCACGCTTTGCATGAGCACATCTACGGCAGGGTTGATTTTATCGAGGAAGAGGTTGGGGAACAGGCCAATGAGGAAGAAAAGAAATACCAGGGGAACCAAAACCCAGACCTCACGGGGCGTCAGGTCGGTCAGTTTCTGATTATTTTCGTTATCCAGCGGGCCGAAAAGCATAGCCCTGGCTGCTATGAGAAGATACCAGGCAGCGAAGATGATGCCAACGGTGGCCAGGATCGCCCAAGCGGGATTGACCTGGAAGGTGCCAAGCAGAATGGAGAACTCTCCCACGAATCCGTTGAGCCCGGGCAAGCCGACCGATGCCATGGCCACAACGATAAAGAGGCCGCTGAAGATCGGAACCACTTTCCATAAGCCGCCGAAGTCAGAGAGCTGGCGCGTGTGCCGGCGGTCGTAGATCATGCCTACCAGCAAGAACAACGCCCCGGTGGACAGGCCATGATTCACACCTTGTAGCACCGCCCCCGAAAGCCCTTGTTTGGAGAGGCTGGCCACGCCCAGCATCACAAAACCAAGGTGGGCGATGGAGCTATAGGCCACCAAGGATTTCACATCTTTCTGTACCAAAGCAACCAAAGCGCCATAGAGGATGCCGATGATGGCAATGGCCGCCAGAATCGGTGCGAAGCTGGCGGTGGCATCAGGGAACAGAGGTAGACAAAAGCGCAGGAAACCATAGGTGCCCATTTTAAGCAACACGCCGGCCAGGATCACAGAACCGGCGGTCGGGGCTTGCACATGGGCATCGGGTAACCAGGTATGGAAGGGGAACAATGGCACTTTGACCGCAAAGGCCAGGGCGAATGCCAGGAACGCCAACATCTGCAGTGTCGGGGCGATCGTCGCATCCTGTAAGACCGTCCAATCGAAACTGCCGGTCTGCCAATAGAGGACTAGAATGGCGATCAGCATCAACGCTGAGCCCGCCATGGTGTAGATGAAGAACTTCACAGCTGCATAGACCCGATTCTTGCCGCCCCAGCGCCCGATTAGGAAATACATCGGGATCAGCGAAAACTCCCAGAAGATGAAGAAGAGTACCAGATCCAGTGAGAGGAATACCCCAAGCATCGCCGTCTGCTGTAACATGATCAATGCCATGTAGCCCTTGATATTTTCCTGGATATTGCGCCAGGAAAAGAGGACGACAATCGGGCCAAACAAGGTCGTCAAGAGGACGAGAAACAGGCTGATGCCGTCGACAGCGAGATGGTAGTTGATGTTGAGCTGCGGTATCCAAACCAGGAATTCTTCAAACTGCATGCTGCCGGTATCGACCCAGCCGACCAGCAAAGCCAATGAGATGATGAAATCCAGCAGCAAGATCGCCAAGGCGGCAACCTTGACCGCCCGATCGCTGAAGAGTACCAGGAGGAGCAAGGCGCCGAGCACGGGCAGCCAAACGATGATGGAAAGGAGGGGTAGTGAGGTCAAGTCCATAATGTGACTCTAAACAGGCACAATAAAAGCTATCCGATCAATAAAAAGTAGGTGACTAGGACGACGACACCGACGAAGAGAGAGAGTGCATAGAGGCTGAGATAACCACTCTGTAAATGAGCGACGCCCTGGCCTAGGGCCACCGTCACCCGACCGGCGCCGTTGACGATCCCTTCGATGATAGCGCGATCACCGATGTTGTAGAAGAAACGGGCGATGGCGCGAAGGGGTCTGACAATGAGGAGTTCATAGATCTCATCGAGCCAATACTTGTGCTCCAGGACAGGCTGCAGGGGGCTGAAGAGACGCTGTAACGCCAAGGTCCAGCGAGCTTGTTTTAAGTAGCGTGCGTAGGCAATAAATATGCCAATCAGGGCTGTGATACCGGATGAGACAAACAACCCGATCACAAGGGATCGGTCGCCGACCAGGTGGCGCATGCTTTCTAGCGCCGGTTCCAGCCATCCTTCGACAAGATTGCTATGATCAAGCCCGGCCAGTTCACCGATAATGCTCGGAATTCCCAGGAGACCACCAAAAATGGCTCCGAACGCCAATATCCACAGCGGTGCGGTCATGCCTCGTGGCTGCTCATGTGCGATTTCGTAGAGATGTTCATCCCGTGGTTTGCCATGAAAAGCTCTGTAAACGGCGCGAAATGAGTAGAATGCCGTCAATAAGGCTGTGAAAAGAGCAATTGCATACAGAGGTTTTGATTGCAGATAGGTGCCGAAAAGGATCTCATCCTTGGACCAGAACCCGGCCATCAGTGGAAATCCGGCCAGTGCCAGTGACCCGATCAGGAATTGGGCATAGGTTTTCGGTAATTTCTTTTTTAGCCCACCCATCAAGTCGATGTTTAATTGGCCGTGCAAAGCATGCATGACCGAACCTGCGGCCAGGAATAGAAGCGCCTTGAAAAAGGCATGTGTGGCCAGGTGGAACATAGCAGCCACATAGACGCCCATGCCCACTGCCAAAAACATGAACCCAAGCTGGGAAATGGTGGAGTAGGCAAGGATGCGTTTGAGATCAGTCTGCACGACAGCGATACTGGCTGCGACAAGTGCAGTGAGGGCGCCGCCCCAGGCGATAATCGTCATGGTGGTCGGGGCCAGCTCCAGCAGTGGGCTTGAGCGTACAAGCATGTAAACGCCCGCCGTGACCATGGTCGCGGCATGAATGAGGGCGGACACGGGGCTGGGACCTTCCATGGCGTCGGGCAACCACACGAACAAAGGGAGTTGTGCCGACTTGCCGGTGGCAGCAAAGAACAAAAGCAGGGTGACACCGGTCAAAGCAGCGATCACAGCGGGCGAAGCGTGCTCTAGCGCCTCGAAAATATCTCCAAAGGCCAGGCTACCGGCCTCTTTGCCGAACAGCAGAAACAACCAGAAGATGGCAATCGCCAGGCCAAAGTCGCCGACCCGATTTACCAGAAACGCTTTCTTGGCGGCATCAGCAGCAGCCGGTCGCTGGAACCAGAACCCGATCAATAGAAACGAGGCCAGGCCCACTCCCTCCCATCCCAGATAAAGCATGACGTAGTTGTTGGCTAATACCAGCGCCAGCATCATCAGGATGAAGAAGTTCATGTAGGCGAAGAAACGGCCATAGCGGCGCTTATCCAACGGCTGATGCTCATCGTCGAGTTTCATATACTGCGCAGCATAAAGATGGATGACGGCGCCTACACCGGTGACGACCAGCGCCATCAGAACAGAGAGCGGGTCGATTAGCATCGTCATATCGATCTGCAGATCGCCGATAGATATCCATTGCCAAAGGGGTATTTCGACATGGCGAGCCTCTTCTGGCAAACTGGTGATGCTGACATACAGACCCAGCGCCACTAAAAATGCCGCCAGGACAGCGACATTAGCAACAGCTGCGGAGACTTTACGGCCAAGACGTCTTCCGAAGAAGATATTGGTTAGGGCGCCCAGGGCGGGGAAGAGAAGGATGAGCCAAGCGTAATTGAGCATAATGATGGCGGTCTTAGTAAGTCAAATAGAGTAGGTTCAGCTTATCCGAAATGGGGACAGGTATACGGATTTCCTGGTTTACCATTTTAAAAGATTGATTTCGTCTACATTGGTGGTGTCTTTGTGGCGGATAATAGCCATCACGATCGCCAGGCCCACAGCCACTTCTACGGCTGCGACAGCCATCACCACAAACACAAATACCTGACCGGTGAGGTTGCCCCACATATTGGCTAAGGCAACCAACGACAGATTGACACTATTGAGCATCATCTCGATGCACATAAAGATGATGATGACGTTCCGTCGCGTCAGAACACCCAGCACACCAATGGTGAAAATCACGGCAGCGAGGATCAGGTAAAAGGTCGTCGGTACCATCAGATTCGTTCCTCGTTAAGGTCCTTATAACTGCGTGCCAGCACAACGCCTCCTAGCATACCTGCCAGCAGCAAGATGGAGGCCAGTTCAAAGGGCAGGAGATAGGTTGTGTAGAGCACGCTGCCCAGAGCCTGTACACTGCCATCGCCTGGCGCACCTTTGGCTACAGTATCAACAGGGATAGATTGTCCGATCACAAAGACGATGGCAAGTAAGAAGACAGCCGTCAAGACAGTGCCGACAACACGGGCATAGCGCCGGCTGCCGCCGCGAATATCGCTTGTGTGCCCACCAATGAGCATGATTACAAACAGGAACAGAACAACTATGGCGCCGGCGTAGACGATGATCTGGACAACACCCAAGAACTGGGCGCCCAGAAGGATGTACATGCCGGCGATGCTCGCAAAGTTGAGCAGCAAATAAAGGGCACTATGTACGGCGCTACGGCTGAAAACAACGCCCACAGCGCCAATCAGGGCAACAAGGGCCATGACGGCAAATAGCAGAAAGGTGGTCATGTACCAATCTCACTCTCCTAGGCATCCGGGCGGATGACGGTGTTGGCTTCCGGCGGATTGAGTAATTCTTTCTTGGTGAGGATAAGATCGCGGCGTTCGTAGCTGGCAGTGTCGACAAAGTGTCCCAGCACGATAGCTTCGGTTGGACAGGCCGCCTCGCAGTCACCGCAGAAGATGCAGCGCAGGAGATTGACCTCGTAGATTTTGGCGTGTCGTTCGCCTGGCGATATGGGATTCTCGGGCTCGTTTTCTTCTGCCTCGACATAGATAGCGCCGGTAGGACAGGCAGCTTCGCACAGGCAACAGCCAATGCAGCGTTCGAGCCCACTTTCGTACATTCGCAGCTCATGGCGGCCGCGGAAGCGTGGGTAAACGGCCATGGGCTCTTCGGGGTATTCGACCGTGACCGGCGGTTCGGTCACGATAATCTTGAGGGTGACACCCATTGCTTTAGCGATTTCGCGGGTGCCGGCGTAAACATTTTTGAGTCCAGACATGGTGTGTGAGAAGAACAGGAAGGATGGTAGATTGAAGTTCTAGCAACTTATCCTAAACATTGTTAGGACAATGAGGTTGAATCGTGGCAGGTTGCAGATGCAGATTCGCTTGCAGACGGCGTTGAACGTGAAACATGAAACATGAAACATGAAACATGAAACATGACACATGACACATGACACCTAAATACCAGACGCCGCAACGACAATAACAGCTGTTACAACCAGATAACCAATCGAGACCGGCGTCAGGAATTTCCAGCAGAATTGCAGGAGCTGATCGTAGCGAATGCGGGGGACACTGGCGCGCACCCAAAGATAGAGGAACAGGATGGCGATGATCTTGACCACCAGCCAACCGAAGCCGATGATAACGCCGTGCCAGGTGCCGGGGACGACAAAGGGGCCGTTCCAGCCACCGAAAAAGAGTGTGGCCATGAGGGCGCTGCCGGTGATCATACTGATGTACTCGGCCATGAAGAACAGGGCGAACTTGATGCCGCCATATTCTACCTGGAACCCGGCGATCAACTCATTTTCGGTCTCTGGCAAATCAAAAGGACTGCGGTTGCTTTCGGCCAACATACAGATGAAAAACAAAGGGAAAGCCAGCCACAGCCACAACCACAGCCACCAGGGTCGATCCATGACGACGATCTCGCTCAAGCGCAAGGTGCCGAATTCCCGTCCGATATTGGTCGTCAGCAGGATAGCAACAAGAAGAATGCCCAAGGGCAATTCGTAGCTAATCATCTGTGAGGCCGTTCGCAGCGCGCCAATGAGTGAATAATTATTGTTACTGGCCCACCCCCCCAGGATGATGCCGTAAGTGGCAACGCTGGTGATAGCGACGATGTAAAGCAATGCCACATTGACATCGGCCACCGCGAACGAAAGGTTATAGCCAAAGACCGTTAGATCAGGAGCAATGGGAATGACGGCAAACACCACCAAGGCGGGGATCAACGAAAGAGCCGGGGCAATAACATAGACGATCCGATCGACGTGATCCGGGATAATCTCCTCCTTGAAGATCGCCTTGACTGCATCGGCGATGGGTTGTAACAGGCCATAGGGTCCGGCGCGATTAGGGCCGAGACGCGCGTGGAAGCGGCCAAGAATCTTACGCTCGTAATAGGTGAGGTAAGCGAAGCCCAAGAGCAAAAGGACGATCAGCACCAGACTTTTGACTGCGGATATGATGATGAGAGTCATTGGATGAGAGTCATTGGATGATAAACATGGAGACTGTGAGGCCTAATTAACTTGCTTTTCTTATGGCCACGCAGGTACGCGGCACATTGCTGTCAAACAGGACACCGACCGGAGCGTTGTTCAACGAATAAGGGACAAACACCGAGCCGGGTTTAATGGCGCTGTCGATATGAAGGCGTGTGATGATGGAACCGGCCGTAGAGAGTATCTCGATCTCATCCTCCTGTTCGAGCTCGAGTTCGGTGGCGTCGGTAGGGTGCAATTGCGCAGCCTGGATCCCCAAAGATGCCATGCCTGTGGTTGATGCGATCATCACTCCACTATCCCACAACATAGCGCCGGTAACGAGTCGATACGGATACTGAGCGCTGGTATTGTCGAACGCCCTTCCCTTGTGGGCTTCGAATTCTCGTGCAACCGGCAGCGCATTTCGTGACCACTGTTGGCCGTTTTCGCCCAGGCTTTCCCAACTGAAAGTGCCGTAATATGGTACGGCCTGGGCGATCTCGGCGAATATCGCCTCGACCGAGGTTGTTTCCCAAGCGGCGGAGCTTTCGTCAGCGTAGTGGCGGGCAATGTGCATGAGAATGGCCCAGTCGGCTACTGATTTGCCCAGAGGGCGCACGGCTTGAGGCGCGCGTTGCACACGCCTCTCTGTGTTCGTGAATGAGCCCGAACTCTCGACATAGGATGCAGCCGGCAAGACAACATCGGCCAGACTGGCGGTCTCAGTTAAGAAAAGGTCTTGCACGACCAAAAAATCGAGCGCTTGCAGCGCGGCGCGATCGTCCGGTTTTTCGCCCACAGGATCAGCGCCCATAACATACATGGCTCGTATGCTACCCCGGGCCGAGGCGATCATGCTGCCGTACGACAATCCCGGCTTGGCAGAGATTTTTGTTTGCCAAAGGCTTTCGATCCGGGCACGTGCCGCATTAGCGTTCAAAGGACGGCGACCGGGCAATTGGTCGGGTAGTAAGCCCACATCGCCGGCGCCCTGTGTATTGGCCTGTGCATGTAAAAAGCCGAGGCGATCACCATGGCCACTGCTCACGATCCAGTTGGTCAGTGCGATGACGATATCCTTGGCGCCCTGCCCCCAAGCGTAGTCCGTTCCATAGGCAACAAAAGGTCGCTCTGCTCCGGCCAGGAGTCGAGCGGCTTCGGCAATCGACTCCTCTGATACGTCTAGTGAGCTTGTTTCAGCTTGCAACCAGAAGGGCAGGGGCTCAGAATCATCTTCCTGTTCCAGTTTTAGGGCTGCTCGGGTGAGGGCATCGAAAAGGGCGACTTCGGTGCCGGGATAGGGATTGAGGAATATGCCCGGGTACTTGGCCAATTCGGTGCGGCGAGGATGGATGATGATGAACCTGGCGCCCTGGCGAATAGCTGCACGTTTAAGAAAAGTCGCTAAAACCGGCATCTCTTCAACGGGATCACAGCCCATTAGCACGATGACATCAGGGTCTTGGGCGTCGCTCAGGGAGGGCAAACCGTGCGAATCGGCCAGGAGTGATGATCCTTCACGGAAATCAACATTGTTGCTGCCGACCAATCCCCGCATGAATTTACCGAGCAGGTAGTTGGCTTCATTGCATAATTTGGCCGAACCCAGGGCGCCAACAGCTTCGGAGCCATGGAGCTGAACCATGTTTTTGATACCATCGACCAGGCGCTGAATTGCCTCTTGCCAGGAAACGGGTTGCAATGTGCCATCGATGCGGGCGAGTGGCTCGGTCAGGCGTTCGGGGTGTTTGGAGAAGCCGATAGCAAAACGACCTTTGTCACATATCCACTCGTCGTTGACAGCGGTATGCTCACGCGCTACGTTGCGTCGTACTTCATGGGTGCGGCTATCGACATAGAGGTTGCAGCCCTGACCGCAATGGGTGCAGATCGAGGGAGTGCGCTCCAGTTCCCAAGGGCGATATCCAAAGCGAGAGACACGGTTGGTCAGTGCGCCTACCGGACAGAGGTCGATGATCGAGCCACTGGTGTGGGCGTCGAGTACGGTACCGGGGAACTTGTCGATGACGGTCTCTCCACCGCGGTGGAATAACCCGAGCTGGGGTTTGTCCTCCCACTCTTGGAGATAGCGAATACAGCGCCAGCAGACGATACAACGTTCTTGATCCAAAAGGATGAGATCGCTCAGGGGGTAGTTTTTGGCATTGTGCGTCTTCTCTTCCCAGAAGTGCGATTTCCCCGGCCCATGTTCCATTATCTGATTTTGCAGCGGGCACTCTCCCCCTTTGTCACAGATGGGGCAATCCAGGGGGTGATTGATCAACATAAATTCCAGTGTCCCCTGGCGAGCATCAACAGCCTTATCGGACATGTAATGGAAGATGGCGCCTTCATTCACAGGTGTTGTGCAGGCAGTGATCAGCGCCTTGCCACGCGGATTCTCGCTTTCCACCATGCACATGCGGCAGGCGCCCAGCGGATCTAATTTGGGATGCGAGCAGAATACAGGGATCTCGATGCCGGCACGGGCTGCGGCGTCGGTAAGTAGCTCGCCCTTTATGGCCTTGATTACCTGGCCGTCGATGGTGATGTTGATCCAGTCGGACATGGGTTTGGGAGTGACGTAGATTGCCATGTTCAGGAACTCGGCGGCCCCAAAAAAAGCTCGTTCCTTCCCAATGTGATACGAATGAAAGGCAAAGTACGTTTTCGGCTCGGCCAGTAGCTGCTGCCGAATCCAGTTGCCG
>PIVW01001163.1 GCA_003353825.1 Chloroflexota bacterium | reverse complement strand
CCGATGTACCGATTGTTGGTGACAAGAGTGCTTCCAGTATTACGGTTAGTGGCCTGACACAAGGGGCGAATTACTATTTCATAGTCAAAACCACAACGCTTGCCCACGCTAATAATCAATACGATGTAACCAGTGTTGCGAGTGATGAGGCGTCGGTGGTTCCCTGACGACCGATACCACCCGCCGGTGCTCACCCTGACCGACAGCAACACGGGGTCAGGGTGGGCGCCGGCAGTACCTATGGCGATGCCGGCGCTGCAGCATGGGATAATGTCGATGGTGATAAAGGAACATTTTCAAAAGTCTGGAACTTGAGGGTCAATAAGCCGGCAAGCTCTTGCTTATATATCCCATCGGTTTAAGCGATACAATCTACAATAGCTAGTTTAAAGTCTGTAAACGTTTCGTAATACTCGGAGTAAAGACACTTTTTCTTAATAAATGTCCACAACCATTCAATCACATTCAAATTGGGCGAGTAAGGTGGCAGAAACAGAAGTTCAATGCCCAAGGCTGTGGCCAAGTCCATAACGAAGCGACAACGCTGATAGCGAGCGTTATCCATCACCACAGTGATGGGTAGATCCAGCAATTCCAAATATGGTAATTTTGCAGGGACAACAACCTCGGTTTAGCTGCGAGATTGCGATCAGTTCCCCACCGAGGGTGAGAAATTGCCCATTTTTAGGGACGGAAACACCCCAGAAGGTTCATATTTGGAATTGCTGGGGTAGATCGGCAAACTCAACTGCTATCTTGTACATCAGTTTTGCTACAGAGAAAGAGTTGATGTAAGAGTCGTTGGTGAAGGTCACGACCTGCAAGGTGGTCGCGTGCAAAGCTCCCAAGACGTTGAAAAGCGTTTGCGACCACTGCACCCCAGAATGCCGGCGATGTAACTCTGTCTGCCTCGTCCTAACTTCAATGCCTCAATCCCAGCATCGCGACGCCGGTCTTTTTCCGATAGACTGTCGTAGAATGTCTTCAT
>PIVW01001162.1 GCA_003353825.1 Chloroflexota bacterium | reverse complement strand
TGGGATGGCCATATCCCATCTATACGCCAATGTAGACGGCAAGAATAGCTTGGCAGGCGATGAAGCGAACATCAGCAGCCTGGGCCCGGCATTTTATGCACGCTATCAGCCGGACGGCAATGATGGTAGTGGTGGCCTTTACGCCCAGGGCTCTGTGGCGGGCGCTTACAGCTTTATAGACCAGACCCGCGCGGTTCTGTTTACTGGCGATCGATTTGAGGCCGACTATGAGGGCGTTTCGGTCAGCGGACGCGCAGAGCTCGGTTACGATGCGCCGCTGGGCCAGGGCCAGGGATATCTGAGCCCCTACGCAGCGGCGGGTTTCAACTTAGTTGCGCTTGACGGTTATAGCGAAAGCGGTGGTGTTGGTACTCTTGATGTTTCAGATTTCGATGGTGTTTTCCCGGTGCTTGAAGGTGGGCTTAGAGCTGTGTTTGTTGGCGAGCAGGTGGAGCTTACCGCGCAGGCCGGTTACCGCCATGAGTTTGGCAAAGAGGATATTCGCGCTTCGCTTGGCGCCACCTCTTTCGATACAACGCTGAACTCTGTAGGAAGCGGTTTTATAACCGGGCTTGGACTTAATGTCCGCTCTGGGGATGCTACTACGTTTGGGGTGAGCTATGACGGGCTGTTTGGGGAAGATAGAACATCGCACGTCGGCAGTGTGACCGCCAGCTTCCACATGTAGAAGGTGAGCGCTGTCATCGGCAATGGGCTTTGGCCTTTAGGCGCATGGCTGGTTGTGTCGCTCTGAAGATCATCTGCGGCAGTGTGATTTGTTTCAACGGGTCAGGTCCGGCTACAGTTCCTCAATAAGAGCCCGTGTAAACTCTGTTAGGCCAAGGCGCCGCTTGCGCCTTAGGCGCTCTGCTCTCAAGATGGCGGCTAAGGATAATTTGGCTTCCTCAAGATCGTTGTTGATTATGACATAATCATATTCCGCCCAATGGCTGATCTCGTTCGGGGCTTCGGCCATGCGCCTGGCAAC
>PIVW01000065.1 GCA_003353825.1 Chloroflexota bacterium | reverse complement strand
GGCGACATCAATTGCCGTTCGTTAGTAACTGTGCCGGAATCTAGCGTGTCCCGTATACTGTAGTGCATATCAGAAACATACTACATGTAGTGGATTCTAATGTGCCATTGTCGTAATAAAGGCTCCTTCAATTATTTTTCGGAAGTCGCCTTATTCTAGCAGTGGGCGTGCAGCCTTTCAAGTGAGTTCCCCCCATTTGGGTTAGGTCTTTGCGGCTAGACGCACAGCATCGAAGGTTGGGATAGTAAAGAATTCGAACGAACAACCCATGTTTGAGATAAGCTCTCGTATTTTTCATCTGGATCCGGACAATTGTGTCTGGCAAGTAGCGGCTGGCATTATCAGGGACGAACGTGCCCTTCTCCGAGCACAATCCACTTGTAGGTCGTAAGCTCCTGGAGCCCCATAGGGCCGCGTGCGTGCAGTTTTTGGGTGCTGATAGCGACTTCTGCGCCCAGGCCGAATTGTGAGCCATCATTGAAACGTGTCGAAGCATTGACAAGCACGGCTGAACTATCGACCTCATTTAGAAATCGCTGTCCGTTGTTCCAGGTTTGAGTGAGAATGCCGTCGGAGTGGCCGGTGCTGTGATCTCGAATATGATCGATCGCTGCATCCAGATCGGGGAGCACCCGCAGCCCCAGTGTGAGACCGAGCCACTCAGTATCGAAGTCGTCAGGGCCAGCGCTGGAAACTTTGCCATGATCGCCTACCAATGTCATTGCTCGTTCGTCAGCACGGAAGGAGACGCCATCTGCACCAAGGTTTTCTACCACTAGAGGCAGGAACGTTGCCGCGATCGACTCCTGTACCAGTAACGTATCCAATGAGTTGCAGACGCTTGGGCGTTGTGTTTTGGCATTATGAATGATAGGAAGAGCTTGCTCTAGATTAGCGGTTTCGTCTACGTAGAGATGGCAGATGCCGATGCCTCCGGTGATGACGGGAATCGTACTGTTTTCCCGACACAGTTTGTGGAGACCCGATCCGCCACGTGGGATGATCATATCGACGTAGTCATGCAGTTTTAGCAGATGGCCTACCAGCGCCCGGTCCGGGTCTTTGATGTACTGAACAGCATGTACAGGGAAGCCGTTTTCTGCCAGTGCCTTGTGGATAACCTCCAGGATGGCGAGGTTGCTACGACGGATATCCTTCCCACCTCGCATAATAGCAGCATTGCCAGTCTTGAGAGAGAGTGCTGCGATGTCAATGGTGACATTCGGGCGGGCCTCGTAGATCAAACCCAATACCCCAAAGGGCGTACGTCGCCGGCTGACTCGAAGGCCGTTGGGCAACAGACGGCTGTCAAACTCCTCGCCGATGGGATCAGGTAAGGTTGCCACCTTATGGGTGTCCTCGGCAAAGTTTTGCAGGCGCGCTTCTGTGATGGTCATGCGATCGATGAGGTTATCGCCTAATCCTGCCGCTCTACCATCGGCGACATCTGCAGCGTTGGCCGCGAGAATGGACGCTTGCTGTTTGATTAATCCATCGGCGATGCTGTCGATGAGTGCATCTTTGGCGTTTGTGCTGGCTGTTGCCAGAATTCGGGCGGCGTCGCTGGCTTGCTGCCCCATGGCAATCAGAAGATTGTCGGTCATTGTATTCACCTGGGTTAACGATGAGATGGTGGGTACGGACTTTGCACAGAATAACATCGGGAACTGCTTTCTCCCATGACTGTAGCGTTCCGTATCTTATTGAAGTCTCAGTCCGTACAGTGCCAGAAGGGGACTCAAAGTACGATGAGATCGTTGCGGTGGATTACAGCGTCGCCATATTCATAGCCAAGAATAGCTTCGATCTGACGAGAGTGTTTATCTTGGATGCGGCGGATATCATTGGCATGGTAGCGGGCAAGGCCTCTGGCAATCTCTCGTCCTGCTGCGTTGCGAATGCCTATGGTGTCTCCACGTTCAAAGCTGCCTTGAACATCTGCGACACCGATTGGGAGCAGGCTGCTTCCCTGTTGGCTCAATGCTTTTTCAGCGCCATTGTCGATCTGGATGTACCCGGCGTTGGTGTACCCGGCGAGTAGCCAGCGCTTGCGGCTCTCGAGGCGGCTGGTCGTGGCACGGATGCGTGTCCCCAATGGCTCACCGGCGACAAGCTTGGGCAAGATATCGGACACGCTGCCAGAGGCAATGATAACGGTTGCCCCACCACGGCTGGCGGTTTCGGCTGCCTGTAGTTTGGTTGCCATGCCCCCTGTTCCCAGTCCGGTCGAAGTATCTCCGGCGCCGGCGAGCAAGCGGTCATCGATCCTGCCGATCTCCGAGATCAGTTCCGCGGTGGGATCATGGCGTGGATCGGCGGTAAACAACCCCGGTTGATCGGTTAGCATGATCAGAAGGTCGGCTTCGGCCAGTGTCGCCACCATAGCTGAAAGATTATCATTGTCGCCAACACGGATTTCTTCAGCAGTCACTGTATCATTTTCATTGATAATGGGAAGGATATCATGCTGAAGCGAGGCCCCAAGAGTCAATCTCGCATTGAGATAGCGTTTGCGGATCTGAAGATCCGCTCGTGTCAGCAACATCTGCCCGACCGGAATGCCATATATCTCAAAATATTGCTTGTAAAGACCCATCAGGTGGAGTTGGCCGACGGCACTCAGCATTTGTTTGGCCGGTACGCTCGGAGGCAATGAAGGAAAGTTCAGATGTTCTTTGCCTGCAGCCATAGCACCAGAACTGACCAAAATAACATCAAGGCCATTTTGTTTCATGCAGGCACATTGACGCACCAACTCGATCAGACGCGGGCGGCTGATATGTGGCGTGCCTGCTGTTAGCACGCTGGTACCCAGCTTAACGACGATACGCTGGTATTCACTGTTAATAGCTGTCAATGTCATATTAGAACCAATAGATTCATCGCAGACCGATTGCCCATCGTCTATGGCCAATCGCCAATCGCTTCAGAGCGAAATGTGCTATCGTCCGGGGTCTATTGTCCATCGTCATCCGAGAGTGAAGCGCATGTCTTTAAAGTGGCCTCCATTTAGAAAGGCCAAATAAGCCAGCAATCACTTCGGAACGCTGCGTATTGACCTCTTCCGACCAGGCTTGCAGTAGTCTTTCCAGCATAGAAAGAATATCCCCCTCGCGAGGCAGGGTTCCCGGCATGTAGCGCTCAAGTAAGCGGATAACCGTTTCTTGCCACAAGTCAGCTTCCTGCAAAAGCTCTACACGTTCAAATTCATAGTTAGCTGTCTGGTCCGCCGCCAGCTCCTCTGCCTTCAGTAGTTTTTTCTCTAGGCGCTTAATGCGTTCGTTGAGTATGTCTTCGTCCAGATGTGGTGGCTCGATCTTCTTTATAGGCTCTACTGTGGGTGGTGGCTCGGCTGTCCCTTTGACCTCCGGCAAGCGCCACTTTATAAATCGATGAGGGTTGGTATATCCATACCATCCATCATTGGTCTTGTAGGGATTAACACGCAGGCCAAAGTGGAGATGCGGCCCTAAACTGAAGCCACTGTTTCCACTAAGCGCAATAGTTTGCCCTGCTTTGACTGTGTCATGCAGTTGTACTTGGAATTGATGGAGATGGGCGTAAAGAGATTGTCCCCAACCATGTTGGATCTTGATGTGCAGGCCGAAACCTGTGGGATCGTTTTTCTGGATAACCACTTTGCCGTCATCTACGGCAAGAATGGCTTCGCCAACGTACATCGACCAATCGATACCGTTGTGTCCAGGTAAACCGAATCTTTTGTAGACTGTAGGGCGTTCACCAAAATGTTGAGTGAGACGATACTTGCCCTTGAAGGGGAGTGGAACATGAGGTGCAGACATGAAATAGGCCTCCGCAGTGAAGGGGGGAACCGGAGCGCCGAGGAATGGCGACCTAGTCAGGGCTGGTAGCAGGATTCATACTTGTGAGATTGAGCTAAGCTTGTGGACAAAGGGGGCGCAGAAGTGTCCATCCGTAGATGCCGCTGTCGTGACCATCGGCCCAAACGATTTGGATCGCATAATCGCCAACAAAATGAGCTCCGACCACTTCGGTCGATACGCCGGGGGCGGGGGATCTTTTCAGATCGGCAGGATCGATGGGCAGACCCATGTATTCGTGCCCGCCGCGGCACTGTACACATGGACACACAAAGCGTAGTCCCGTAAGGGGGTATTCACAATGTGCACCGTCCTGCCAATCGATAATCAGCAGATTATTGGGGCGGTCAACTGTGACATGACTGGGGTGAGGTGCTTGATTCATAGTACATAGTATACGCAAGTGTGGGGATTGCAGGAAAATGGAAGGATAAGGGATAAAGGAACGCCCTGCCTCTACTCCGTATTCGTTGACATACACAGAGAAATCATATACGATCAGCACATAAAGCAATTGCATATCTGGGGAGCTGGGGAAAGCCCGGCTGAGAGGATGACCGTGATTTGTCATCGACCCCTAGACCTGATCCGGGTAATGCCGGCGTAGGAATCCTTTGTAGCACGACATCACTAAAAAAGGCCACCGCCGCCCGGCAGGTGGCCTTTTTGCAGTTACACTTGAGATATTGCTGGTGTCATCGTTAAGTCGCAGACTTTTGATCGTGTGTGCGGCTCGTTATTGCAGCGGAGGCGATGCATCTGCTGATGTGATGAACGAGACTCTGAATTACCCGTCACTCTGAAATTCGTTAGATGATATTGAGCCATTCGCCATTTCGCGAATCTTGTACCCAAATGTCAAAACGTACCGTGTTATTTGCCAATGGCGAACTGCTCGACCTGAATAGTATTCGCTCTCGCCTGCGACCTGACGATTTTATCCTCTGTGCGGATGGCGGTACGCGTCACGCTTTGGCAATGGAAATCCGGCCAGATCTCGTAGTAGGTGATCTTGATAGTCTCCCCTCTGCAGATCTGGAATATCTTCGTGCGCTGGAGTGTACTATCGAACAACATCCGCGTGATAAAGACGAAACAGATCTCGAGCTAGCGTTGAGGGTAGCGCAGCGTCTGCAAATGACAGAGGTATTACTCGTTGCCGGGATGGGAGGGCGTCTGGATCAATCAATAGCCAATTTGCTGTTGCTAGCCGGGCCACAGTTCTCTGATTTGCGCCTGAGCCTTGCTGTAGGTGATCAGACCGCCTGGATCATTCGTGAGCGACTGGTAGTTCATGGACATCCCGGCGATACGGTCTCTACCTTGGCCCTTTCCCCCACGGTTGAAGGGCTCACTTATAGCGCTGGGCTAAGTTGGCCGCTGAAAGAGCAAACACTGGCCTTTGGCAGTAGCCGTGGAATCAGCAACGAATTGGTAGCAAATCGAGCTGAGATAAGCTTAATATCTGGTGTGCTTCTTGTCATCCATATTTCCCAACCGGCATCATAAATTGCAGAACAGACATTTATGTTGTGTAAGAGGTCCAAATGAAACGAATACATAGTGTCTCACCCCTTTTGATCATCATCCTGTTATCCGCCTTCCTCTCCTCATGTGGCGTCCCGCTGGTGACCGAACCTGCCGCTACGGCGGATTTGCCTGCTAATATCACGCTTGTCACGCACGATAGTTTTGATATCAGCGAGGTCGTACTGGCGCAGTTTGAGAACGAAACCGGTATTGACGTCAGCATTCTTAAGAGTGGTGATGCCGGCGAAATGCTCAACACGCTGATACTCTCGAAAGAAAACCCCCTAGGCGATGTGGTGTATGGTATCGACAATGCCTTTCTCAGCCGCGCCCTCGAAGCAGGATTATTTGAACCTTACGATTCGCCTGCATTGGCCTCCATTCCTGATGAATTGAAACTGGACCCCTCTCATAGCTTGCTCCCGGTGGATTTTGGTTTCGTGACCTTGAACTATGATATCAAGTGGTTCGAGGAAAATGATCTGGCACCCCCCAAAGATATCGAAGATCTGGTTGATCCAGCTTATACTGGACTAACAGTGGTGCAAAATCCAGCCAGCTCTTCGCCGGGCTTGGCGTTTTTATTGGCAACGGTAGGGCGTTTTGGTAGTACGGGGGCCTATTCCTACCTCGATTACTGGTCTGACTTAAAAGCGAATGATGTGTTGATCTCCGACGGTTGGAGTGAAGCGTATTGGGGATCGTTCACAGTTGGCTCCGGTGGGGAGGGAGATCGCCCCATTGTCATCAGCTACGCAACCAGCCCGGTCGCAGAGGTATATTACAACGAGCTGAGCGACCCCCCTTCCCGAAGTGTCAACAGCGCCGGTAATAGTTTCGAACAAATCGAATTTGTGGGGATTCTAGCTAATAGCAATCACCAACAGGCGTCTCGTCTGTTGGTGGACTTTCTGCTTAGCCAGACCTTCCAAGAAGATATCTCTTTGCATATGTTCGTTTATCCTGCGTCTACGACGGCTGATATGGGCGAACTTTTCCGACAATGGGCAGATGTGCCCGTTGATCCTGTCACCGTCGATCCTACCGAGATCACCGCTCATCGAGAAGCCTGGATCGAAGCCTGGACCGATGTCATGTTGCGGTAAGGACTTAGGATTGAATAAAACCAGAAACTTAACACCTACAGGTATGCACAAGTTTCGGTTATTAAAAAACCCTCGTTCCTAAGGAGTGGTGATGGGTTTTGTGAATGCAGATCGCCCTTCCATTTGTCCCGTTTGTCATTCCACAACCTTTTCGTTGGCGTTCACTTCAGTTGACAAACGATTTGACGATCGTCCAGGAAGTGATGTGCTGTACGTTATCTGGCGTTGCGGCCAATGTGGTTTAGGGGTTACTTCGCCGCCATTGTCTCAGCCAGATCAGGCCGCGGCTTACCCTGATTGCTACGAGCCTTTTGTACAATCTGTCCAGCCATCTGCAAGTAGGTTTCGGAGCGCCCTCAGCGATAGCGTCCTCAAATCTGTGGGATATGCTCGACCTGATGCCTGGTCTCTACCAGGTTTTCTGTCTCGAGTGCTTTTTATTGTGCGCTGTTGGAGCTGGTGCCCGCCGCCGCCGCCGCCTGGCAGACTATTGGATGTGGGTTGTGGCAGTGGCGTTTATGGCGCCAGTTTATTACGCATAGGCTGGCATGTACATGGTCTTGAACCCGATAAGTGTGCGGCCAGGCGGGCACAGGCAGCTGGGCTTGAGGTCCAGGCTAACGGACTTCTTGAGGCTGAGTTGCCTGAGGAAGCTTATGATGTTGTCAGACTCTGGCATGTGCTCGAACACTTACCTGATCCTATACTCGCCTTGCAGCATATTCGGCCCTGTTTGCGGCAGGGCGGCTTGCTGATGATCGAAGTCCCTAACTGGACAGGTTTGGGCGCTCGCCTTACCAACGATTACTGGTTTCATCTCGATCTGCCGCGGCACCGAGTCCATTTCACGCCAACAAGCTTGAGTCTGGCGGTGACACAGGCGGGTTATGTCGTCCAACAGATTAGGCACATACCTAATCCGCATGGTTTGGCCGGGGCTATCGCCTTTCGTTGGGGGCAGCGCTTCAGGTGGAATCCAGCGATTCAGGCTGTCGGTTGGGGTTTTGGTTTGCTGGCGGCAGCACTGCGGAAGGGCGATGTCATACGTATTATGGCATCAACCCCAAGGTAGATATCTGACTCAATCATGTCCCATCAACCTGATTCAGCGCCAAACTTACGCCCTCCCGCCCTTGCGCGACTTCGCCAGCTTAGCATGTCGCCTCGATTTTTATTGGCGATTATTCCTCTGACCTTTCTTGGGCTCTTCTTTTTTTATCCCCTCTTTGAAATATTCAAACTCAGTTTGTTCCCACTGGGCCGATTTGCGACTGATGCCCTACGCCCTCTTTACGAGAAATCCTATTATTGGCGAGTGCTATGGTTTACCATTTGGCAAGCAACGCTAAGCACATTAGGGGCCATGGCACTGGGATTGCCTGCTGCTTTTATTTTCGCCCGATATCGTTTTCCTGGAAAATCATTGCTACGGGCATTTACGACACTTCCCTTTGTCTTGCCCACGGTTGTCGTCGCCACGGCTTTCACCGCTCTGTTGGGGCCGCGCGGCGTTCTTAATGAGATGCTTGTCTCCCTCTTCGGTTTCGATGCCCCTGCCATTGTCTTGCAGCAAACGTTATGGATCATCCTGTTCGCGCATGTATTCTATAATACATCCGTTGTTGTTCGTCTCGTGGGTGGATTCTGGGCAAACCTCGATCCTCGACTGGGGGCCGCCGCTGCGGTATTGGGAGCAGGCCCCTGGGCGAGGTTCCGGCGTATCACCTTCCCTCTACTTTTTCCTGCTATTACGGCTGCCGGAATCCTCGTTTTTCTCTTTAACTTCACCTCGTTCGGCGTTATCCTTATATTGGGCGGTCCTGGGTTTGCTACCTTGGAAGTGGAGATTTACAGGACATCAGTCCGCCTGTTTAACCTGCCGGTAGCGGCAGTGTTGGCGTTGCTGCAAATGGGATTTACTTTGGCTTTGATGGTCGTCTACACTCGTTTGCAAAATCGCCTTACTGTGCCGTTAGACTTCCGCCCCAGCAGAGAGACACAAAAGGTGCCGCGAACCTGGGTCGAGCATTTGTTTGTTTTCGGAGTTTTAGGATTCCTGGCGCTTTTTTTCCTGGCACCTCTTTTCGCTCTGGTGCTCCGTTCCCTGACGTTGTCCGGCCAGTTCAGGCTCGAATCCTACCAGAGCCTTTTTGTCAATCGCACAGGGTCGGTCTTTTTCGTCACTCCTATTATCGCTGTGCGCAATTCTCTGGCTTTCGCTTTTGTAACCGTACTTTTTTCGCTCGTGATTGGTGTCAGCAGTGCCTATTTGCTTGCCGGAAGCGGGCGGCGGAAGCGCAGTTCTTTATCCTCAGTACTGGATCCGATCTTCATGCTACCGTTAGGGGCGAGCGCCGTGACTTTGGGGTTCGGTTATATCGTCGCCCTGGATGAACCCCCTTTAAATCTGCGTGCCAGTCTGCTCATCATCCCCATCGCCCACACACTGATCGCCTTTCCTTTTGTATTGAGGGCGTTGCTGCCAATCCTGCGCGGGATGAATCCAAACCTGCGCGAGGCTGCCGCTTCGTTGGGGGCATCGCCGCTTAGCGTACTGTGTCACGTCGATTTTCCTATTGTCGCGCGTGCCCTGATTGTCGGCATCATCTTTGCCTTTACCATCAGCATGGGGGAATTCGGGGCTAGCCTACTGGTTAGTCGTCCACAGTTTCCCACATTACCCGTGGCCATCTATCGCTTCCTCGGCCAACCTGGAGCAGCAAACTATGGACAAGCCCTGGCTCTCAGCGTAATACTGATGCTCACGACCGCGGTTGGTTTTCTTGGTATCGAAAACTTACGCTATGGTGATGTAGGCGAGTTCTGATACGAATGGTGAGTCCTGTGAATACCTCAAACGCTTATCTTTCAGCCCGCGGCATTGTCAAACAGTTCGACGATACACTCGTCTTGCGTGGCATTGATCTAGACGTACAACGTGGCGAGACCATCTGCCTGTTGGGGCCCAGTGGCTGTGGGAAAACGACCTTGTTGCGCATCATTGCCGGGTTAGAGCAAGCGGATGAGGGGCAACTGTGGTTTGGAGGGCAGGAGATTACCTCATTGCCCCCTTACCGTAGAGATTTTGGACTCATGTTTCAGGATTATGCGCTTTTCCCACACCTGAGCGTGGCAGATAATATTGCCTTTGGGCTACAAATGAAGAGATTACCAAAAACAGATATAGAGAAGCGCGTTCAGGAATTACTGGTCTTGGTTGATCTGGATGAATATGGATCACGCAAAGTCTATGAATTAAGTGGAGGGCAGCGGCAACGTGTAGCTTTAGCCCGCAGTCTGGCGCCTGAACCCCGCCTCTTGATGCTGGACGAACCCCTAGGTTCTTTGGATCGCATTCTCAGAGACCAGCTACTCACCGAACTTAGGCAGCTACTGCAGCGCTTGCAGCAAACGGCGTTGTATGTGACACATGATCAGATGGAAGCCTTTGCTATTGCCGACCATGTGGTACTGATGAACAAGGGGGAGGTAGAACAGGCTGTCTCCCCTTCAGACATGTATTTGCATCCTGCCACCCCCTTTGTCGCCCAGTTCCTGGGATTCAAGAACATTCTACCAGCAACTGTCGTAAAGCTGCACCCCGCTTTCACTTTGGAAACACCGATAGGTACACTCTTCACGGTCGATAACAAGGCGGGAATACAGATCGGCGAATCGTTGACAATAGCGATTCGCCCTGAAGCTGCGCGAATTATCGAAGGCGAACATTCACCCGACCAAAATCTTGTACAACTGCAATTGATACATGGATCTTTTCGTGGGGCACATACGATGTTAGTGATGAGGTCTTCCCTTGATACAAACACGATATTGGAATTCGAGGTGCCAGGGGTTCCGGTTTCGCTAGCCCCGGGCAACCATGTATCAGCATGGATTGATCCCAGCGCTATTGTCGTGTTACGCGAAGACCGGGATTCTTCTCAAGAGCTAGCGATTGGATGAAATGAATCTGGGATGGAGACGCGGAAAACTAGTTTTCGAAAGTAGGGACAAAGCGATTTAAGCCGGGGTTCTGCATAGGCTGAGTGGCGGCTCGATATAGCGCCGAACGATACAACATCCGATACTTCGAAGTCGACATCCAGACCATTCTCTTCCACTCTATATTCTATGGCGCTCTCTATAACGAAATTTACGATTTGATTCCTGATGGTGTAATCGATATTGCAGATATCTTTGCTGTTGTCGTGCATTTTGGAGAGACATACTAATTATCCCACGATGTTCTTTCCAAATATGACAGATCGAGAATCTATCCGCCTCACCAGTCTAGCTAGCTGCGCCGGTTGAGCGAGTAAGCTGGCCGCTGAGGCCCTGGCGCAGGTTCTGCGCCCTCTACAAGAGACATTTGCCGGCCAATCTTATGACAACTTATTGGTCGGACTCGATACCGCCGATGATGCTGCCGTGTATCAGATTTCCGCTGATCTGGCAATTGTCATCACCCTGGATTTCTTTACACCTATCGTAGACGATCCGTACGCGTACGGTGCTATTGCTGCTGCCAACAGCTTGAGCGATGTCTACGCTATGGGAGCGCGACCGCTTCTTGCTCTGAATGTCGCAGCCTTACCTACAACTTTGCCAGCGGAGATCGCGGCTGAAATCATACGCGGGGGTGCAGAAAAAGCGCTTGAGGCAGGAATCCCCATTGTGGGGGGGCATTCTGTGCAGGATAAGGAACCAAAATATGGCCTCGTGGCGTTGGGTACCCTCCACACCGACCAAGTTATTCGAAAGGGAGGAGCGCAACCCGGGGATCATCTGCTGCTGAGCAAACCCTTAGGTGCGGGCGTCATCACAACTGCCCTCAAGCGTGATACGGCAACTGAGCACGAAATTGCTGAGGCCACACAAAGCATGATGCAGTTGAATCGAGAGGCTTCTGGGCTGGCACTCCATTTTGGCGCACACGCTATGACTGACATCACTGGATTCAGCCTGCTTGGGCATGCTTGGGAAATGGCAGAACGTGGAAATGTAGGGTTTTTGCTGTATTATAATCACTTGCCGTGGTTGTCCGGCGCCGAACGTCTTGGACAGATCTGGACCTATCCTGGCGGAGCTCATGACAATCGCAATTACTTTAGCCCACACATAACGTTTGATCCCAAGCTGGAGGAGTGGCAACAAGTGCTCTGTTTTTGCCCAGAAACTTCTGGCGGATTACTAATGGCGATACCTCCCGAACAGTCAGATACGGCGCTGCGAGCCGCAGAAGAGAAAGGTCAATCGCTGTGGCGTATTGGGGAAGTGGTCGCCGGCTCCCAGATTGAAGTGTTGCCCTAATTGATATGAATAGACATCCTTATTCCCTGTTTTACTATCTACCCCTCGCCCTACTGATTCTGCTCTTGCTTTTGACTGGATGTGGTGGGCCTCTCCCTACCTCAACATCTGAAGAGCACACACAACTCTTGCCCTTACAACAAACGCAGGGGGAGGGGTCTTCTACTTCTGCGCTCAGCCCGTTGTCTACACCAACTCCGACTGATGATCTTGATATCGACGCAGATGTCGAATTCGTCAGTGCTCGTTTGGGGCAGGAGGGCAAGTGGACATTCTCTGTGACGGTGCACCACCCCGATACTGGTTGGGAGGATTACGCCGATGGCTGGGATGTTGTACTCCCGAACGGTACCGCGATTCTACTTGATTCGGACGATGCTTTTACTCGTTTGCTTCTCCATCCTCACGAGAGCGAACAGCCATTTACTCGTTCGCAATCAGGTATCGTGATCCCGGATGGCATAACTCAGGTCACCGTACGTGCTCACGACCTGATCGACGGTTGGGGCGGAAAGATCATCGTGGTTGATCTGGCCACATCTGGCGGAGCGGGATTCGAAGTCATTCGAGACTAGGTACGTTCGAAAAAGAGGGCTCGATTTCTTCGATAGTGATACGGAGATGTTGCGGACGCTGTTCATCACAGTGTTGATACCAATTTGGTAAATGCGGCGCGAATCATTTGCCCACTTCTGAGCGATTCATAAATAGAGTGGACATGATAGGCCTGCCTCCAGTGAACCAAGAGATTATCATGTTTTAAACACATCACTGGCTGCAAAGTGCCTACAAAAAACATCACCATGGGCCAGTTGTGCCATGAGACTCCGCCTCAATCTGACGAGATGTATTTGAGCAAAAATCCTGTTATCTACAAGGAATTGCGCTCTTCAAGCCATCAAGCGAGGTGAACTTGCTAGTTTGACTCCAATTCTGGCTATTTGTGTAATCGACGTTCCGTAAATTCCACAAAATCACCCCTTCGGGTCTGAAGTGTGTAGGTGACAAGGGTAAACCCCTGGCTCCTTAACGGTAAAGCAACGAAGCTATAATCCGCGCCAGTCCCACAAAGAGCGGCGTAAGCACGGCAATGGATAGTGTACTAACCATTGCCGTGTCGAACGGCCAGGTCCTGGTCTCTCGCAATTGTTGCTTCGCCGCCACAAGCGCGTTCAGTTCCGTGGCAACTGCAAGGGTGTCCCGGTTGTCTGCGATGCGTGTCTTAAGGACGTAATAGGCCTGGGCGATGCCGCCGCTTTGTTTCGGCAAGAAGCAGGTGAGCGGTACGCATGCTCCAGAATAAAAGGAAGACGATAACGATAACGCTGGTGCTGTAGACGATGATATACTGCACCCACAGAGATCTATCCTGGATGGAAGCTGAGAGCAGACTCAACAGCACGCCGCCCAGGAGCGCCAGTGATAACAGAAGGCTCTGCCGTCCGATGGGCTCGAACCCTCTCAGGTCGAACGGATCCACGTTAATCGGTTGATTGAGCAACTCATTTGTCACCTTGATGCCGAAGGGCAGAACAAAGAACGTCCAGCCAAACATGCCGAATATCCCGATCCTGGACAAATAGGCGTAGACAGCCATCGGGCTGGGATCGTCGCCAAGTGGTTCAAAGAGTATATTGACAGCCAAACCGAGAGCCATACCGGCGCCAAAGGCCAGTAATTCCCTGGTCGGGCTGACCTCGGAAGCTCGGTTCACCACGGCCTGGAAAGCGCTGTCGTCCAATTGAATGACAGGCCGCAACGCCCGGACCACATTTTCACGTCTCTTCTCAACGGCAGGGACAATCATCAACGAGCAGACGACAATCAATGCGTAGATAAATTGGGCACGGCGGTCATAAATCACCGTAGCAAAATCGTTATTGTCTGCACCGAAGGCGAGGATCGCCGGAATCAAGAGTAAGACGACACCGATTATGGCAACGATCCATCCTCTGGATATCGGGATCCGTGCAAACCAGCGGTCGACAAGTAAGGGATTATCCGGCGTGAATCGGTGCTGTAGCGCATCCCCATCCACGTTCTCGGTGACCGTCCGTTCCTCAGTAAAATCCATTTTTAGTCTTAGAGAACCTTGTTTTTCTGGTAATTTTCGATTAACCTCTCCCAACCGTCACCCAAGTTTAGGTCTCGCTGCGGGAAGGGTATTTCGATATCATGTGCGGCGAACTCCTTCACGAGCATATAGTACAGGTCGCTTCTGACAAGACCCGATATCTCCGGTTGGTTGATGCTTGCCGATAAAGCAAAATCGAGGCTGGAGTCACCAACCCCCTTAAACAATAATAGTGGTGGGGGATCATCCAAAACATCAGGGTGCAGTAAAGCTGTTTCTATCGAGATCTGTCTGACCCTCTCTGGGTTGCTTTTGTAACTAACTCCCAGAGGTACCAATACCCGCACCAAGCTATCTGTTTTGGTCAGATTGGTTACCTGTTGCGTAGTGAAGGTGGCGTTGGGAATGATCACCTCCTCGTTGGTGCGCGTTTTTACTATCGTGGCCCGCAAGCCTATGCTCTCAACCGTAACTATCCGACCTTCCACTTGGATGACATCTCCTGGGCGCAATGATTGTTCGAAAAGCAATATCAAGCCGCTGATGAAATTGGCAACGACATCTTGCAGGCCAATCCCTATGCCAACCGAGAGCCCGCCGGCCACAATAGCCAGCGATGTGAGGTCAAATCCCATTAGGCTAAGAGCTACCAACATGCCCAGCGCAATTATGGTATAGCGGATGAGAGTGGCCATTGATTCAACCAAACCCGGCTCTGTCTGCAGTTGTCCTGGCAGCGAACTCTCCATAAGCTTTTGCAAAATCCAGGCTGCGATAAAAAACAGATACAACACGACCAGGGCGGTAAAGAGACTACCTAATGCGATAGATATCGTGCCAAAGCCAACGCTGACGTTAGCAAAGAAGGTGGAGCCGGGTAGAATGCCTCTGACTTCCCAGAGGATCACGAACAGAAAGACCGGTGTCAATATCCGGTTGAAGTAAGGACGAGCCGCCTCGCCATACCGGGTGTAAAGCAACATTTGTAAGACGCGGTAGATGAGCCAGGTCAAAATCACAAGGGTCAGATTTTGCAACAAACCATTGGGATAACCGAGTTGGGCGAACAACACAATAGAGAGGTTCAGTAACACAAGCGTTATAATCGGCGAGAGCAGCTTGTACAACCCCGAGAGCCAGTTTTGACGGCGTGAACGGCTTTCTTGTGTCTTGCTGACCGTTCGCCGCTGCTGTCGCCACCAGCGGAACACTTCGGGCAGTAGCCATGATACACACAGTATCAGAGCGATCGCCAGCAACTGCCATTGTACGGCCGGTCGCGAGAGGATAGACAGCAGGATGACCAGCAGATCCTGGAGGATATTGACGAACGAATCGGTTTGAGTGATCGGGTTATCATCCATCTTCCCCTCCTGATGTATGAGTCATAAGCAATTCCGAATCCCCCTGTGATAGGGTGCTCACTATCGGCGGCTCACATCCCTCTGGTAGACTCATTTCTTCAACAGAATACCCCTGAAATCTCGCTATCTCCTGGCCAAAGTTACACACAGCCTCTTCAGGCGTCAGTAAGCCGGAAAGAACGCTGGCATAGGCGCGATTTCCTTCTGCGATCAGCAGGCTTTTGGGTATCTCATTCGGTAGTACCACGGCTGTTTCGGCCTGCTGAGTGAATCCATTCACCGTAGGGTAAATTCGTCGATCTACCCCGACAGTATCATTGGCCGGTACATGCTTTAGTTCTCGCATAAAACGGATACTTTGCTGCTGATTGGTCAGGAAGCTGGCCAAAGCATCAGCAATTCGAGCCTGTTCGGGGGAAGAGAAGCTGTAGAGCAACATGGTTTCGGCTGATAGTAAGGGCCCGGATGGACCATGCGAGCCCCCAGGTAAAGGAACGACGCCGAATTCAAAGACCCCTTCTTCTTCCGCCATCGCCAATAGCGACGCCTGTAGATTGGGATCTGCTATGTAATAGGCCACTTGCCCGGTAATAAAAAGATTAAGTAGGGAGTCGTTATCCACGTTCAAAATGACCCCTGGTGCGCTCTGTGCTTTTTCGAGCCAGTTCAGCCATTCCGTTAATCCGCTCTCTGCAAGGCTAAAGTGGCCTTCTTCATCAAACAAGCCTTCGCCAAACGTCTGCATGCCCCAATATGCCTCCTCAAACCTGGGGACGAAAGCGACGCTATTCCCGGCTGCCGCCTCGTGTAGCAGATCACCCAGGGTTTGTGGCGGTTCTGTTACCAATGATTTATTGTAGTAGAGTGCGTGCGGAACCAGTGAGAGGGGAATGCCATATGCCTCGCCATTGTAATCGACGAGGGCGGCCCCCCGGGTATCAAATCGAGAAGCGAGATATATGTTCGGCCCATTTGCTCGTATCAGCCCAGCATCCGCCAGCACTTTTATCCAACTATCGCTGCCAAGGAGCAAATCCGGTCCAAAACCATCTTTTCCAGCTTCGAAGAACTGTTCCAGAAGCTCTCCTTCAGGCAGGGCCACGGTGATGACCAGCACATCCTTCTGAATCTCCTGAAACTCCGAAAGGGACTCTTCCAGTATCGCCGCTTCCCTTGGCGGCCAGCTATGCCACAACGTGACACGGCCGCGCAGAACGTCGTCATCCCCAAGAGTTGCCCGACAGCCGCCGATTAGTAGTAACCACAAGAGAATCATAGCAGCTTTTTGCATCCTGCGCTTCATCTTGTCTCCTGGGGCATCACAACGAACGTTTTGACAGCATTCGTTGGAATCTGTGCTATCTTTGAAAGTGCGTGCCACGTCTACGGGGACGAAAATATATCGACCGTGACGGTGCTGCCATCTGTCACAGTGTAGAACATTTTTACCCCCGTAACAAACGCACGCCTTCATTCCTCTATATGTTGTTCTCAGCTATAGCCACATCTGCTAGATGAGATGTTTTACCTCCATTAATCCTGCCGTACAACGATTTGATCATTCACGTGGCTTATGATGAGTTTTCCAAGCTTGTATTGTAAGTGAAGAATATCTGTGCATTGCGTCTGAGATTTCGACAACAGGAATTCTGTTTATGTTGCAGCGATGAGTTGCTTTAAGGTAATATTGGACACAGTATCCAATGTTGCCAGCGTTTCTTGTCTGGACTCGATCAACGACTTCATCAGCCGTTTGAGTCTGGATCGTCAGCCGTAAGCCTGATATGTCAGGTTGCTACTGCCGGATGTTGAAACGATCCGGCTATGACAATAAAAACCTTATCAGGAGATGTTATTGGAGCACTTGAGTTTATTGTAGATGTTACTAGTTCTTTAGTTACTAGTTCTAGTAATGCAGACAATATAATAGCTCAAGTAGTAACTAATTCAAATGGAACAAACGCAACTCCACTAATAAAAAGATCAGTTGGAAGTTTAGTTATTACTTTTACAGGAAATGTACCTAATAACGATTATAGAGTTTTACTAATAGACGTAACATAAACTAACACATGGCGATAAACTTTCTATTTGATGTATCAGTAAATAGCGGTATTGACTTACAAAATACCAGCATAACTAGTTTAGCTACGCCTGTAAATAACACTGATGCTGCTACTAAAGCTTATGTAGATGCTTTAGTTACTGCATCGGATTTAGATTTTTCTGGAACAAATGGAACAGGCGCTGTTGACTTAGATAGTCAAGT
>PIVW01001161.1 GCA_003353825.1 Chloroflexota bacterium | reverse complement strand
CCTGACCCAGAAGTGATTGCCATCCGCTCCGAACTGTTACATCACGACCTGATGTTATTAGATGCTGTGGCAGAACGGATCGGGGTCATGGAAGAACGTTTAGTTGATTTAGTCACTCAGACCCCCTATCAGATTTGGACCAAACTCAAGGGTCTCAGCAAAATCCAGGTCGCTCGTCTGGCCGCCTCCATCGGCGACCCTGACCACTACACCCACGCCAAACAAGTCTTTCGTCGCAGCGGCCTGGTCAGTGGCCGCAACGACTCTGGCATTCGTCAGAACCAGGGTAAAGGGAACAGGGTGGTCAAAACCGGCGATGTTCATCTGCGCCGCGCCCTGATGGATGCTATCCGCACCTTCATGCTACACCAACCCGTTTTGTTCAGTTACTACTCCAAACTCAAGCTGACTAAACCTGACCTGGTGGCCCGAGTGGCCACCACTCGGCGGGCCACCGGCATTCTGTGGGCTACCTTGCGTGACCAACATTCAAACACTTTACTTTACAAGCGAGATGTTCAAATGTAATCCTTTTAACTCTTTTGGCGTTGCGGGCCAATCTCTGTCCCCGTAAGCCTTTCAACCTAATTGTATCGTGATTCAACTCGCCTATCGAGTTAGGGGCCGACCGGTTTCCTCCATGAGGCTATCCAGACCCTCGTTTTTTGAGCGTGGCTCGCCCCTTATTTCTCGTGACACTGCACACCTGGATAACGTAAGGTGAGCCCCTGCTTCGGCACGCTCGATTACCAGGATAGGGTTCAACAGTGTCCCCTGACCAGCGGTTAGTGTGGTGGGTTGAGAACCGTTATCTATTCGGTTGTTGGTCTTACTGGTTCGAGTTTATATATTTTCCTGCAACTCCAAAGTCTTGATTTTTGCGAGATAGTTTCGTGCGTCTATTCGCCATTTTATTTCATACAATTTGACTTTATGATAGTAAGCTCAATCTGGATTTACTCGTGGTGTGTGATGAAGCTGAACTGCGGAC
>PIVW01000064.1 GCA_003353825.1 Chloroflexota bacterium | reverse complement strand
GTTACCTCATGCATCCCCACCTCCGTTTCAACCTCGTCGGTTTTCGGGTGGTGTTCTCCCCATCCACCACTGATCACTGACCCACTGGACACTGAAACACTGATCTTCTGACCACTGGCTGGGGTTTCCAAAGGGGGCGCAGCGCCCCCTTTGGTTGCCCGGGCGAAGGTCGGGCGAAATGGCCAATCGCTTAAACCAGATCCTGCAGTTCCAAATATGGAAGCATCGTCGCCTCAAACGCCGAAAAGGAGTATACTACAGGCGTAAAGCAATGATTCGATCGACGCCCTTGTTTGCCCCTCACAACAGCAACGACGTCACTGCAAAAGGGAGGATTCCATCGTGATCTGGGAAGTGCTGCTAGGAGCCGCCTTAGAAGCCGGCTTGGGCTTGATTGCTACGGTCGGGTTCGAGAAGGAAGTGCGGGATAGTAAGGAACGATTCCTCAAAACCACTGAAAAAGCCCGGCGTAAGGCCTTAGAGGAGGCCCTGGATCGAGCAATGCGCGCTGCTGGCTACTCCGCTATCTCACCCTTGTTACATGAACCCCGCTTTCAAGAAGAGGTCATCGGCGCACTGCTCGATCCCATCACCGGCTTTGATGTGGCGGCGATATCCGCCGAGTGGCAAGATAAACTGCCCACCCATGCCCTGGTATTTCGTCGCTTCTTCACCTCGCTGGAGCAAGGGCTCATGCACGACGAAACTTGGGGACCGATTGTGCAACGTTACCAGGACCTGCGTTACCGGCAAGCCGTATTGCAGGCCCTGGCCCAAAAGCATCTGGATCTACCCCCGCAACAACTCGTGCACCAGATCAATGCCCATCTCACCGCTTCAGGGGCGATTGCACAGGAGGGCGGTGTGGCGGCGGGCGCCGGTGGTATGGCTATCAAGGGCGATGTAGGTCAGATCATCCAGATCGGGCAGATTATCGTTCAGGAGATCGTAGCGCAAGGCGAAGGCGGAGTTGCATACAACGGTTCGTTAGGCGACGAATACCTGAGGGAGCTGGCCTCCGATGCCAACCTCCTGCCCTGGAGTCGCATCTTCGAGGATTACGCCGATCCCAACAAGGGGGTAACCTTTGGTTTGGAAGATGTTTACACCGCTCTGGACACGACCGAGATGGAGGAGATCCAGGAGGAAGAGGCGTATCGTCGCTTACTAGTGGAATTGCGCATGGCCCGGCGCGAGCGCGTGTCTGCCCAGGAGATGCTGAATCGCTGCGACCAACTACTGCTGATGGGTGATCCCGGCTCGGGGAAGTCCACATTCTCCAAATATGTGGCCTATGTCCTGGCTAAGGCCAACTTGGCCGAGGAACCCTCTCCCTGGTTGGAGCAGTTATCTGGTTGGGAACAGGGTGCGCTTTTTCCGATACGCCTGGAATTACGGGACCTGGCTGCCTTTGCTGCAACCAAGGGTTGTAGGCGAGGAGACCGGAATCTGTTCCGGCAGTACTTGGCTGCAGTGCTGGCTGAGTGGGGTGTAGGCGGTTTCGAAACGGAACTGTCCAAGCAAATGCGGAATGAGGGTGATCCAATGTTATTTTTGCTGGATGGTTTGGACGAGGTTCCCACGAAACAACGACGGTTGGTGGTGGATGTGGTGAATGATCTCTGCCTGCATTACAAAGGCCACCACTATCTTGTCACCTGCCGGCCGTACGCCTACATCGGGCAGCCCTGGCGTTTGGTGGGATTCAAAGAAGCGACGCTAGCACCCTTCGACGCCGCACAGATCGAGCAATTCACCGGCAATTGGTACGGCCAGTTAGTGAAGCTGGAGCGCCTGAAACCGCAGGAAGCGCGGGAGGGCGTGGCCAGATTCCAGCAGGAAATCAAGCATTTGCACCTTGAGCACCTCGCCCAGAATCCTCTGTTGCTGACAACCATGACTCATCTGCACGTGTTCAAGCACAAATTGCCCGATGACCGCGTGGCGTTGTATGACGATATCGTCAAACTGCTGTTCGAGCGCTGGGAAAAACACCTGGGGAAGGATGAAGGGATCATCGCTACTCTGGACATCCCCGGTTTGAAGCAAGAGAATTTGATGAAGGCTTTGAGCCGGGTAGCGTATAGGGCCCACGCCCGCCAACAATTGGGCGAGAACGAAGAGGCCGTCACCGCTGACATAGACGAAACTGAACTTTGTAAATGGCTGAGACCGGACCTGGGCGGCAGTTTGGATAAAGCGGAACAATTCGTGCAATACATCCGCGAGCGAGCGGGGCTCCTGATCCGGCATAAAACCGAGTCTTACACCTTCCCCCATCGCACTTTTCAGGAGTTTTTGGCTGCTCGTTATCTGGCTACGCAATCGGACAAGGATCTCGCGCAAGAGGTGAATCGTTTGGCTCAGGAGGACCTGACACGCTGGCGCGAGGTGCTGGTGTTGGCTGCCGGTTATGTAGCCAAACAGGAGCGCACCACCCAGGCCATCGCCGTGGCCAACGAGTTGTGCCCCTTTTCAGTCGCTGAATGCCCCGCCCAGGATGACCCCGTGTGCTGGCAAAGAGCGCTGTTGGCAGCGGAAGCGTTACTCGAAATCGGTCTGCCGGGCGTGCGTAGCGAGGATAGTGGCATGGCCGTTCTGAGGCGGGTGCAAGGCTGGTTGACTCAAGCCTTGCGGGTGGATGGCGTCACACTGGCGGCCAGCGAACGCGCCGCCGCGGGTCGCTTTTTGGCCAAACTGGGCGATTCCAGACCAGAAGTGCTGGACCCCTTGCAGATCAAATGGATCGACATCTCTGCCGGACCCTTCGAGATGGGAACGATGGCCGAAGACCTGCCGCCAACGGATGATGAAGATGAACGACAGTGGCTTGAGGCGGAAACTCCCCGACATACTTTTGTGATCGCACAGCCGTATCGCATGGGGCGATATCCCATCACCGTGGCCCAATATCGCCTATTTGTAGAGGAAGAGGGCTACAAAAAAGCGGACTATTGGCGAGAGGCGGCAGCGGCGGGTTTGTGGCGTGAAGGCAAGCTGCAAGCCTACACCTGGGATATCGACCTCGAGAACTACGAGCAGGGTTGGGTGACCGGGCCGGCTGATTATGGCGAGCCATATAATCTGGCCAATCATCCCCTGGTGGGCGTAAGCTGGTACGAAGCCCTGGCCTTCTCACGTTGGTTGACCGAGCATTTTCGCAGGGCGGGGCTGATGCCGGACGGTTGGCAGATTAACCTTCCCAGTGAGGCGCAATGGGAGAAAGCCAGCCGCAGCGGCGATGGCCGTACCTATCCCTGGGGTGAGGAGGTCGACCCCAACAAGGCCAATTACCATGAAAGCGGGATCGGAACCACCAACGCTGTTGGTTGCTTCCCTGCTGGCAAGAGCCTGTACTGCATCGAAGAAATGAGTGGCAATGTTTTTGAGTGGACTCGTAGTCTATGGGGTAAGGAATGGCCTGAGTCAGAATTCAAATATCCCTACAACCCAGATGATGGGCGCGAGAATTTAAAAGCCTCCGCTGACTATCGCCGTGTGTGGCGTGGCGGCTCGTTCTACAACTACGTCGGGGGCGTGCGCTGCGCCTTTCGTCTCAGCTTGCATCCCCACCGCCGTGACAACTTCGTCGGATTTCGGGTGGTGTTCTCCCCATCCACCACTGAACACTGACCCACTGGACACTGAAACACTGATCTTCTGACCACTGGCTGGGGTTTCCAAAGGGGGCGCAGCGCCCCTTTGGTTGCCCGAGCGAAGGTCGGGCGAAATTGCCAATCGCTTAAACCAGATCCAATCGATTTTGCAAAAAGGGTTTTTCAGGAGGATAATGATTCAGTTCAGCCTGAAAAACCTCAAGTGAATTCCAGAAAAGCGCAAATTTCCAGATTACTATTTCTCGGAGTCCGTCTAACCTTTCGGGTTTCACAAACAAAGGGAGTCATTTTTGGCACAAAAAGAAATGGTGATCTTCACCCGCACTTTTGACTTTCTCTCCTGGCTTTTGCCTCGCACCAACGACTTTCCTCGCGCCCATCGCAACACCTTCACCCGCCGCCTCCTGGACGCCGCTTTCGACCTGCGCGAACGCCTGGAAGAAGCGGCTCTGCGTAAAGGCGCTGCTCGTAAGGGGCGCCTGGCGATGGCCGATGAAGCCCTGGCCAAAGTGCGCATGTATTTGCGTCTTGCCGCTAAATGGGATTGGCTATCTCCAGGACAGTACCACCATGTCTCAGAGATGGTGAGCGAGATCGGACGGCTACTGGGCGGTTGGATGAAAGCTTGAGATGGGTTGTTTTTCCGAAGTACGATGCACTTACCGATCGACCAGGCACTTTCCGGTCTCTCGAGACCGGTTGATGCGGGGGCAGGCTCACAGGCGCCGTGTGTTGCGTGGCGGCTCGTTCAACAACAACGACAGGAACGTGCGCTGCGCCTATCGTAACAACATGCATCCCCACAACCGTAACAACAACGTCGGTTTTCGGGTGGTGTTCTCCACATTGTTCTCCCCGGAATTGCCGGGTGGGTGCGGGCGACCGTAGTGGTCGCTCGAGCGTTCCCGGACGAGGAATAATGGCGGAGCCTGTTCCTGGCCGCAGTTGCATCCCCTGTGATGCAGCTCGGGCAAATAACAACGGCCCCGGCCCCTGGCTTCGTGCCTGGGTCGGGGCCATCAGCTAACCATGTACCACCACCTCACTTCCTGGGATAACCTGCAACTGGCTTACGGCAAGGCCAGCAAGGGCAAACGAGGTCATGCCAATGTGGCCACGTTCGAGCATCGTCTGGAAGACAATCTTCTCGAACTCCAATGGGAATTGCAAACCCAGACCTACCATCCCGGACCCTACACCAGTTTCTATGTCCACGAGCCCAAGCGACGTCTCATTTCCGCTGCGCCCTTTCGAGATCGGGTGGTTCATCATGCCCTTTGCAATCTCATAGAACCCAGGTTCGAGCGTTCCTTTACTACCGATTCCTATGCCAATCGCCTGGACAAGGGCACACATCGGGCGTTGCATCGCTGCCAGTACTTCGCCCGCCGTTATCGCTATGCGCTACAGTGCGATATTCAGCAGTTTTTTCCCGCTATCGACCACGCCGTGCTCAGAGCCATCCTGGCTCGCAAGATCGACGATGACCAGGTGCTGTGGTTGGTCGATCAGATACTGAGCAGTGGTGAAGGGCTGCTGAGCGAGCAATACGACGGCGTCTACTTCCCCGGCGACGATCTCTTTGCCATCAACAGGCCCAGGGGGCTGCCAATTGGCAACCTCACCAGCCAATTCTGGGCCAACTGCTATCTGAATCCCTTCGATCACTTCGTCAAACGGGAACTGCGCTGCCCGGCCTATGTGCGTTTCGTGGATGATTTTATCTGTTTCGGCGACGACAAGCGCATGCTGTGGGATTGGCATAGGGCCATCATCGAACGTTGCGCCCGCCTGCGCCTCACTATCCACCCCCGCGTCCACCCTCGACCGGTGACCGAAGGCATCCCCTTCCTCGGCTTCATCGTCTACCCCAACCATCGTCGCCTCAAACGCCGAAAAGGAGTATACTTCGGGCGCAAATTGCGTCGACTTGTCGACGCCTGTGCCCGTGGCCAGATATCTTACGAAGCGATGGATGCCAGCGTACAGGGCTGGATCAATCATGTGCGTTATGGCAACACAATCGGTTTGCGCAAGGCGATATTTCACTCAATCCCTCTAATAAAGGAGCGCCAGTTGTGAGTAGAGAACTGGATAAACGTCTGCAGCAATTACGTCTGGCTTACAACAGCGGATTGCTTGATGAGGATACCTACAAAATTGCTATTGCCGGTGTCCAGGCAGCAGCGGAGAGCGGTTCTGCCGGGGATGAGGATGCACTCGTTATCGATGGCGAACGCAACATTGGCAGGGATGTGGGTGGCGATGTGGATATGAGTGACCGCCATATCGAGCAGAGAGGCAAATACAACGTCAAGGTGGACAGCGCTCAAGGCATAACCATCGGCGACACATACGTCGGCGATCCGCCCCAAGACAAAGCGGATAGACTCTCGATTTACCGCCAGGTTTATGCTTCTGCTTGCCGCAACTTACCTCTGCGAGGCGTGGATGTGGGGGAAAGTGATCCGCAGCGGGGCGGCAAACGATTGGCCCTTGATCAGGTGTATATTGATCTAAACACTGTAACACAGGTAGGGGAAAAGTGGATGCGGTCTGCACAGGGGCAAGGCGGTGGAGAGCTGGTGAAATTTACGCGTAAGCGCCAGCATATCATCGATCGGATTGAGGTTGGTCTAAAGGGGGAGCGAGAGGAAGACTTCACGCCTTTGCCCGCTCTTTCAGCCACACAGTTTAGCCGACATTTGGTGCTTCTTGGCGATCCCGGCTCCGGGAAATCAACTTTCCTCAACTTCCTCGGATTCTGTCTGGCCATGCAAGGGTTGCATCCCCAGCAAGGATGGTCGAACAAGCTTCCCGGCTGGGCGGAAACGGAAGCAGAGTTATTGCCCATTTCGGTTACGCTCAGGGACTACGCCAAATCCATCGGCGGTAATGACAAGGCCACGCCCCACCATGTTTGGCGTTTTATCGAAAGGCAATTGCACGCGCAAAACCTGGAATTCATGGTCAAGCTATTAAAGGATGCTCTTGATCAGGGTCAGGCGATTATTCTATTCGATGGCTTAGACGAAATCCCCACTCGGGAGCAGCGTACTTTTGTACGGGATGCTGTTGCAGCATTTACTGTCCGCTATAAAAAATGCCGGATGGTCGTCACTTGCCGTACGCTCTCTTATCAGGATCCTGACTGGCAATTGCAGGGGCTTCCGGCCTTCGAGTTGGCCGAGTTTGACGATTCTAAAATCAACAACTTCATCGCAGCCTGGTACACCGAATTGCACCGTATTGGTGTGGTTAGTGCTGAACAACGGCTAACGCTGACAGAGCGCTTGAAAGCTGCCATCCAACGCAAAGACTTGCATAGGCTGGCCGGCAACCCCCTGTTGCTAACAGTGATGGCCCTGGTGCACACCCATAAAGGTCGTCTGCCCGACGCCCGGGCCACGCTCTACGAAGATACGGTGGAGATCTTACTATGGCGTTGGGACGAGATCCGTTTCGCCGGCGACGAAGAATCGCCACGCATTCGCCAATTGTTGTTGGATGCCGGGCGAACTGAGGTAGATCTGAAAAAAGTGCTTTGGGAACTTGCCTATGAGGCCCATCGCAGTGCTGACAGTGATGACGGCGAAGCCCTGGCTGATATCAGCGAATGGCAATTGCAGAAGGCATTGGCGAGGCTACACCCACAAGAAAGCCTGGACTGGGCCAGAGAGATCGTCGAGGTTGTGAAACTGCGAGCGGGATTGCTGCTCGAGCGAGCGCCCGCGGTGTACACCTTCCCCCATCGCACTTTTCAGGAATATCTGGCGGGCTGCTATCTGGCCACGCAAGGGGATTTTGGCCGCCAGGCTACGCAATTGCTAAAGGAAGGCGCCTTTTGGAGAGAGGTGATTTTGCTGGCAGTGGGCAGGTTGGTGGCTCAGGGCGATACGGCCAAGCCTCTGACCCTGGTAGGTGAACTGTGCCCACGTCGTTTGCCTCAGGAAGAGCTGGCCTGGCGCAAGGTGTGGTTGGCAGGCGAAGTGCTGAAGGAGATGGGGCTCAACCGCGTGAAAGACAGTGAATTGGGCCAAGATATGTTGCAGCGAGTGCAGCAACGCCTGGCTAAGCTTTTGCAGGAGGGCGCGCTCACAGCCGTGGAACGCGCTTCTGCCGGCGATGTTCTCGCTCACCTGGGGGACCCTCGCTTTCGGACAGATGCCTGGTATTTACCTGACGAGTGCTTACTCGACTTCGTCGAGATCCCGGCAGGCGCCTTCTCGATGGGAAGCGATACGATTACAGATGAGGAGAGGCCCCAACACCAGGTTGATCTACCCACCTTCTACATCGCCCGCTACCCGGTGACAGTGGCGCAATTCCAGGCTTTTGTGGATGCGACCGGCTTTGAGCCTGGGAATGACGACGCCTTGCGGGATGCGGTCAGCCGTCCAGTACGGTATGTGAACTGGTACGAAGCCCTGGCCTATTGCGATTGGTTGACAGATGCTCTGACAGAATGGAGCCAGACGCCGAAACCTTTAGCGAAACGACTGCACAAAGGCTGGCGATTTACCCTGCCCAGTGAGGCGCAGTGGGAGAAAGCGGCTCGAGGCGGCGATGGTCGCGCCTATCCCTGGGGTGAGGACGCCGATCCCGACAAAACCAACTATGGTGCAACTGCTATCGGAACCACCAGCGCTGTTGGCTGCTTCCCCGCTGGCATGAGTCCATACGGCGTTGAGGATATGAGTGGCAATGTTTGGGAGTGGACTCGTAGTCTATGGGGTAAGGATTGGTCGGAGTCTGAGTTCGAATATCCCTACAACCCCGATGATGGACGTGAGAATTTAGAAGCCTCCGCTGATTATGGCCGTGTGTTGCGTGGCGGCTCGTTCGGCAACCTCGCCGGGCGCGTGCGCTGCGCCTGTCGTGGCTACATGCCTCCCCACGACCGTTACCTCGGCGTCGGTTTTCGGGTGGTGTTCTCCCCATCCACCACTGATCACTGACCCACTGGACACTGAAACACTGATCTTCTGATCTCTGTTTCCTGACGGGGGTACGAGTCTTGATATTGAGTTGGGCTTTCCAACCAGAGATAATTGCGATATCGCCGTCAGGCGATCCGTTTTTTTTTATTTTACAGCTGTCAGGCCGGCCCCCGCGCACGTTTGGATTTGTCATTCTTTCGACTTCCGACCTGCGGTCGCCACTCAGAGCAATCGATCCTTCACCTCCGATGACAGGCGAGCGGCTATCAGTACACTGACCATCAAAGCTTATCATCCTCTGTCGAGGAAAGACACGAGATAAAGCGTACCATGAGTGAGGTTCCTGTTTTGTACGCCAATGATGCCCTGATCAAAAACCTGCAAACCCAACTCGAACAGCGTGTCGATCCCAAAACCAAAGATCTGTTCGATGCCGGTTTCATCTGCGATTGGAACACCTGTGATTGGTTTTGCGTGAAGGTGCTGGGACCATTGGCAGAGCAGCAGGATGAAGGTTGCGCTCAGGCCATTGCCGGCTGGCGGGATGCAAAGACGTTTTCGAAGCAGGCGTGCCTTAACTAACGATAGGGAAATACAAATCTAGTTCCAGCCGCTCTTCATCTTGAGAGGAATCGATTGGCTCCAAGTGTTCTTCCAACCATTGGTGGCTGCCGATATCGTGTTCGCTGTTTTCGACCCACCTGCTTAGCTCACGCCAGGTCTGGCCGATGTTGCTAACACCGATACAGCCGGTGACCGCATAAAGTCCGCCTTCAAACGACTTCATACCATTTTCTACATCATCGGCGAAATCAGCAGGGATGGTGACCCAGAATTCGTAGCCGTAGTTAGGACTACCGGGCGAGGGTGAGGGATTGTTTCACCGAAGATGCGAGGTTTGGCGGGGAACGCGTCAACTTGACAACCGGGCTTATGCTCTTGATAATACGAAATACAATCGAACATGCCCTCCAAAAACGATGACGGAGGAAAGTACGCGGGTGGAGACACCCAGAGAGGTCGGGCCACAGGCTGAAAGCCCGTCCGTGCTGAACCCCGCCGAAGTTCCCTCCCGAGTTGGACTGGTGAATGGCGATTGCGTAGCAATCGTTTAGTAGTCAGTCCCGGAAGTCAACCGTTACCTTGACGACCGTTCGTCGTTTCTGATCTTTGAACCGACCGCCGGCCAAAGCGCCCCACATATGTGGGGAACCAGGGTGGTACCGCGGACCGTTATCTCACGCTTCGTCCCTGCAATAGGGCGAAGCGTTTTTTATTGATGATCATGACTGACGATTGAAGATTACTACACCCGCACATAATCAGGATATTGAATCATCAATCTTATTTCCTCCTTTTCTATCGTCTCCTCAACTATCAACTTCTTATTCAGGCAATCACTATGACTGATCTCACTCAACTGCAACAACAGGCCGAAACCGAGCTGGCGGCCTCGCAGGATGACGCCGCCCTGGAAGCCTGGCGTATCAAGTACATCAGCCGCAAAGGGCTGATCCCGGCAGCCGTCAAACAAATCGGCGCTTTGCCGCCCGAGGAACGCGCCGCATATGGGCAAGCTGTCAACCAACTCAAGCAGAGCGTTCAGGCCGCCTTCGAAGTACGCCAACAAGCTGTAAAAGAGGCGAGCTTGCAAGCTGAACTCACAGCAGAGAGTATCGATGTGACCCTGCCCGGGCGTAGACCCCAGCTGGGGCGACTGCATCCCATCAGCCGCACCCTACGGCAGATCTATGATATCTGCGGTAGCATGGGTTTTCAGATATACACCGCCCGTGATGTCGAAACCGATGAGATGAATTTCCAGCTGCTCAACTTTCCCAAGGGCCACCCCGCCCGTGAGATGCAGGATACCTTTCATACCACGGCGCCAGATATCCTCCTGCGTACACACACCAGTCCCGGGCAGATACGCGCCATGCGTGACTACCATCCCGAACCCATCCGCGTGATCTTACCAGGCAAGTGCTACCGCTACGAACAGGTCACCGCCCGGTCCGAGATGATGTTCTACCAGGTCGAGGGCCTGGCGGTAGGCCACAATATCACCTTTGCCGATCTCAAGGGTACCTTGCACGCCTTTGCTAACCAGCTTTTCGGTGAGGGGCGGCGACTGCGCTTTCGCTGCTCGCACTTCCCCTTCACCGAGCCCAGCGCCGAGGTGGATATCGATTGCATTCTCTGCGGTGGTAAGGGCTGCCGTGTCTGCAAATACAGCGGCTGGCTTGAGATCCTGGGTTGCGGCATGGTGCATCCCACGGTCCTCCGCAATGGCGGCTACGACCCTGATATCTACTCGGGTTATGCCTTTGGCATGGGTCCCGAGCGCATTAGTATGCTGCTGCACGGCATCGACGATATCCGCTATTTCTACGCGAACGATGCTCGATTCTTACCGCAGTTTGCCTAGACCACGCAAAACGTGAGGACGTGAAACGTGATGAGTTGGTTGTCTAAGCGATATCATTTTTCACGCATCATTTTTCACGCATCGTTTTTCACGCATAACGCATAACTTGACACCTGATACCGGAGCATAAATCTATGCGAGTACCCCTATCCTGGCTCAAAGATTACGTTGATATCACTCTGCCGGTTGATGAACTGGAAGAGAAACTAACCCTGGCAGGTTTAGAAGTCGGCGCTGTGGACTATATCGGCGTCCTGCCTCCCGAATCGGTGCGGCAACGCAAACAGATGAAAGCGGGCGATGTGGCCACCGGTAACGGCCGTATCGCCTGGGAGCGCGACAATATCTTCGTCGGACGCATCGTCGAATCGCAAAAACACCCCAATGCCGACCGCCTGATTTTAGCCACGGTAGACTACGGCGCCGGGGATCCGATGACCATCATCACCGGCGCTCCCAACCTTAAACCGGGCGACAGTGGTCAGAAAGTTGCCTTCGCCACCCTCGGCGCACTATTGATAGATCCCTATGCTGATAGCTTCAAGACCATGCGCTTGAAATCGAGCAAGATCCGGGGCATCACCTCCGAGGGCATGGCCTGTTCTGAAAAGGAACTTGGCATCTCCGAAGAGCATGAGGGCATTATCATCCTGCCTGACGACGCGCCCGTGGGCATGTCGTTGGCCGATTACCTGGGCGACGTGGTATTCGACATAGACATCACGCCCAATATGGTGCGCATTGCCTCGATCATCGGCGTAGCCCGCGAGCTGGCGGCGATCACCGACGCCCCTTTGCACGCGCCCATGCCCACCTGGGAAACCGTGGACAAACCCGCCAGCGACTACTGCGATGTCGAGATCGTCGACGCTGATCTCTGCTATCGTTTTACCGCTACCATGATCAGGGACCTGGAAATCAAACCTTCGCCATTCTGGATGCAGCATCGCCTCAAGCTCATTGGACAGCGCCCCATCAGCAATCTGGTGGATGTGACCAATTACGTGATGTTCGAATGGGGCAAGCCGCTACACAGTTTCGATTACGATAAATTATTGGCGCGGGCGCAGAGCGTTGGCAAGGAGATCGTCAAGATCATTGTGCGCCGTGCAGATGAAGGTGAGGTCTTCACTACCCTGGATGGCATCGAACGCACGCTGGATTCGGATGTGCTCATGATCGCCGACGAGGCGGGTACCATTGCCATCGGCGGTGTGATGGGCGGATTGGAGACGGAGATATCTGATAGCTCCACCAATGTGCTGCTCGAATCCGCTTCCTTCAATTTCATCAACAATCGCCGTACCTCTCGAATGCTCAAACTGCCTTCAGAGGCGGCTTACCGCTTCAGCAGGGGCGTTCCTTCGGAGCTAGACCCTGTGGGAAACATCCGTGGCGCCCAGCTCATGGCCGAATTGGGGGGCGGCGCTATTGCCACGGGCATCGTCGAAGATTATCCTCGCCCTCAAGAAATTGTTGTGGTTCCAGTCACGAGCGCTGAGGTTCGGCGTATTCTCGGCATCGACCTCGATGAAGATGAGATTATCGAGATTCTTCAGCGTCTGGAGTTCGAAACAAGGGTCGAGGGAGACACCATTTGGGCGACCGTGCCATGGTATCGTCTGGATGTGACGATCACTGCCGATCTGTTAGAAGAGATCGCCCGTATCTACGGCTACGACAACATCCCCGTTACCATGCTGGCCGATGATCTGCCGCCGCAGCGCCATAACTGGCCCTTGCAGTTGGAAGAATATTTGCGTGATACGCTCACGGGCGCGGGCTTACAGGAGATCATCAACTATTCTCTGTCCACGGTGGAGAATCACACCAAACTCTATCCAGAACAGCCCGACCAGGCGCCTGACCCCGACACCTTCATCACTCTGGCCAATCCTATGTCGGCCGAGCGAGAGGTAATGCGCCGTAGCATCGTTGTCAGTGCTCTGGAAGATCTGCAACGCAACTTGCGCCACGTCGATCGCATCGCCAGCTTCGAGCTGGGCCTGATCTATTTGCCAGAGACGGGAGATGGCGTTTTACCTCTGGAGGAACGTCGTTTGAGTCTGGCTATGACCGGGCCGCGCGATCTCGGCAACTGGCTGGATGGCGATCCTGAACCCATGGATTTCTATGATATGAAGGGTGTGTTGGAGTTGCTGTTCGAGCGGCTCAACGTTCCTGTCAGCTTCGAACCGATGCAGATCTCTTACTGTGGTCCCCGCTGTGCATCTGTTTTGCTCGGTGGCGAAACCATCGGCGTATTCGGTGAATTGCATCCGCGCGTACGCCAGGCCTTCGACTTACCCCAGCAGCCGGTCATGGTGGCCGATCTGGCGGTGGATCCCCTGCTCCCCTCTTACCAGCAGCATGTGCATCTCCGTCCGTTCAGTGATTTTCCAGCGGTGAAGGAAGACATCGCCCTGATCGTGGATGAGGGTGTTCCTGCGGGCAAGGTCGAGTTCCTGGTGCGGCAGACGACCGGCCCCATGCTTATCGACCTGCTATTGTTCGACGTCTACCGTGGTGAGCCCATCCCGGCCGGAAGGAAATCCCTGGCCTTCGCCCTCACCTACCAATCCCCCACCAAAACCCTGACCGACAAAGACACTGCCAAACTACGCCGCAAGATCGTGGGGCGGTTGGGCCGTGAGATCGGGGCGGAGTTGAGGGAAGGGTAGATAACCCGCACGAGCCAATTTCTCGCTATCGCCGCAGACCTTCTCGAAAGATCTGCGGCGATTATGATTTTGAATATCGTTATTGCAGGATCAAAGGCAGCCAATGATGTGAACGTACCGCCTCGGGATATTCATACGCCCCCATGTCGATAAAGGTATTGACAATACGGGGCTTGCCATCCAAATCCGTGATGATGGTGTCGGGGAGGTGGCCGTTATGGCCGGCGTCTATAGCAGGGGAATCGGGTTGCAAGCGAAGATCGCCGTAGTCATTGTCTTCGAGGGTGCTCCAATCGCCATCGCCTGGGTCGGGCAAACGAATGAAGTGAGGATCATCGTCTAGCATGCGCCCGTCGCATGTGGCCTTCCACGGACAACCACCCTGTACAAGACTATCGGAAATCGTTACTTGACCGTTACCGTATAAAACAGACCCTACATGACCCCAGAAGATACTGTTACGAATAGTCGGGCTGCTGGACTCCCTGCTGGACTCCCAAAGGTTGTACATGCCGCCGCCATCATCGCCCGCTGAATTAGCCGCTGAGGTCTGGATTCAGACGAAATAAAGGGCTATTTTCCGTAAAGCAGAGAAGGGCTGCCGAGGAATTAGGATAGAGTGTGCAGAAACCAGCGAAGTGTTGAATTGCTCCAACCCCCAAAGATGATGACGGACAGCCAAGAGGGCATCGCTGAAGGTAGCCTCCTTTTTATCATACCAACTGGCCCGCTGAACAGGCAGTTGTTGAGGGTGGAGGGTGATAGCCATAAGCACGATCAGGCTGAAGAGACCAAGCAGGGCGGGGGAGGTGCGAGCAATGGCCTTATCCGACCATTGTCGTTGCCTCTCGAATCCCAAGCACATGCGCACTTCTTCAAAGGTGATTTCGATGTTCCAGCGAAGGATAAACCAGAGGACGATGTCTTTGGCAGTGCACTCTGGGTTGGAACTGAAAAAAGCAGTCGGTTTGATACCGTCATCCTCTGTAGAGCGCACCAAAATCCAGCGTATGGGGGCAGGATCCAGGCCTTTGCGATGCCACAAGGAGGCGCCGGTGGCGATTTCGAGAGTGCGTTGTTTTCCCCCATACCAAACGACCTGCAGCGGCGCCCACACCGTTGTCGCATCTTGCAAGCGCTTATCCAGTCTGGGTTGGCGTTCTCCTTTCCTTCGACTACGCTCAGGACAAGCTTTCGGTTTTACGCCCCGCTTGCTCTGGGGCTGCGGCCCTGGTGGGCCAAACAGTCTGGCGTCCAGGCGTAGGCGTGAGATCAGTGTCATCCGAATATGCTTGCGTTGACAGTGTTGCACCAGGGGAACGGCAGCAAAACCGCCATCTCCGATGACCATAATCTCTCGTTGCGGATACCAGCGCCGCAGACGGACATCCCTACACCTACACCGACCCCAACAAGCACACCTTTGGTTCCCTGGGCGATATGGTCGGAGGATACCCCGCTTATGATTTTGCCTGAGGGCGGAGAAGCCTCATTCCTCTATGGTAGCCTTGAGTCATCGACAGTTATGACAGGCGCAATCGAAGGGATGGCACAATTTGATGAAGGCGTGACGACTAAGGTGGATACGCTCGCCACCACCTCAGGCTTATACAATTTCGACGTTGAACCCGCTCCAGGTGCAAGCACAGGTGAAGATTTTACCCTCAGTGTCTCCCTGGCAGATATTAAGCTGAGCCGTGCAGGTTGGATAGCGCAGCCGGTTTATTTACCGGTGTACTACCACTAACAGACCACCGTGGGCATAATCACCACTGTTGAGCGAGCCTGATAGTCTCCTGCTAGGGTCTGCCTCTACGTTTCGGCGGAGACCATAGCGGGGGAAGCACCTTAAAAATGGAAGATATCGGTAGGCGATCAAGTCACCAGCAAGACCACATCCTTGCGAATTACCATCGCCAGAGGCTATGACATTGATGCTGTAAACTACCTGTTCATTCCACTCTACCGATTTTGATTTTCCGCACAGGTTTCCGTTTACCCAAGCCGTTACCTCAGTACCCATAGCCGGTTCGAATCCAGGTCCCGTTGCGATCGTACCATAGTACGTTGCTGGCGGACGGGGGATACTATCTGTTGCCGACGCGTTTGCAGCAGCCCTTCCCTGTAACCTCAGATCAACAGATTCGGTCAGATAAATCCAGTAGCTGTGACCATATTCAAGGACTTTCAGATCATTCACGTGGTCAGGCGCGTCTGGGCCATAGACTTTCCATTCATCTTCGTCTTCGGGATTACGTCCGTAAACCATGGTGTAGGAACCGTTGATCGAACTGAGAGCTACTGAAACTGGGAGCGTCTCCTGTATCGGGTAACCAAAGGAATCCCATCCGGGACCATAGATCGGTAATTCTATGCTGGACATGAGCACATACAATCCTTCGCCCTGCACCGCGCCTGAAGCGAAATTATGGTAGGTGTCCAAAGTGGTTTGCAGTGGCTGCCATGTTGTGCCGTTCCAGTAGTACAGCTTCAACCATATCTCTTCATCTGCCGGCACTTCTCGTTCCAAATAGCTGACACTTAAGGATGATCCCGTCAAGTCTGGTGCTGCGTCCGACATGACCAGGCGATAAGCGTCACCGGCCACCGTTGCCCAGGCGGGGACATTTGGCAGCACTGTAGCTGTCTGCAATGCCACGAACTCACCTTCGCCGAAGACCAATCCTTCGCCAAACAGGATCGCCTGTCCATCTGTGGAAACGGCTGAAGCGCCACCGCCCCTCTGGTAACCTCCACCCCCTCGCTGATAGCCCCCACCCCCGCGTTGGTAGCCGGGTGCGCCTCCGATTGTATAGTTGGTGACGCTCTCCCGTCTCGGCTCACTTTCATCCACCCACACTTGGATGTAGCCATTGAGTGCTGGTTCGTCTGTGTTGAAACTGCCGGTATAGGAAGATGTTGTGTCAGTCAGAACGATAACATCTGTGGCCGGGTCATTGATGGGGTATAGCTTTGCATGTAGCGGCAGGCCAGATGGTACATTTGCTACGCTGATATCGATTGTGCGTGATGTCACCGGTGATACGGTGATCTCTGGTTGCCAGTCAGGATAGCTCCACAGTGTCAACTGCTCATTATAGAGTGTAACCAACTTGCATCCTAGTTGGCCGACGTCGAGATCGTACAAACAGAGACGATCTCCATCCGCCGCTCCCCGAGCCAATATCCGATCCTGTGTGGGGCGTCCCAGGTCGATTAGCTTGTCTCCCTGGTATAGAATGGAACGGGCTCCATTGTCCGGTTGCACACGACTACCATGTTCATCCACAAGATAGAAATAGGGCGCAGATAAAACGCCGGAGTTTGCGTGGGGCTCGTGAACCTGGATATGGGTCAGGGCTAAAGGTAAACTGCTGGGACCTGGATTCACCTCAGTGATATCGCCTGTTGGAACCTGTAATTGGGGATAGAATGTCTCGATGGTCGCCCAATCGGAACGGCCGCTGTTGCGATGGGAGAGTGTATCCTGGCATTCGGGCAACCACGCGGTGTCAGGATGAAATTCGCTGTTCCCTGACAGATAAGGATCACTCATGGCACCAACACAGCCATCGATGGGTACAAGTAAGCCGTTTTCATCCAACCCCAGGTAGTTGTCGTCGAGAAAGAAGAGGTAGTGGCCCAGTTCGTGGGCTAGGGTGTGAGGCCAATCTTCGCCGAAATCATCCTCATATCGATCACGTAAAGATCTCGGTGCTGGAAACGATCGACGTCGGCCGCAGGGGCGGCTATTTCGACCACGCCGGTGTGTTACGAGACATGTTCCAAAATCATCTCATGCAACTGGTGGCGCTCACTGCCATGGAACCGCCCACGGCCTGG
>PIVW01001160.1 GCA_003353825.1 Chloroflexota bacterium | reverse complement strand
ATCGCCTGGGCGAGTTTGCCCCCACCCGCACCTATCGTGGTCACCTCCAGGAACGGAAAGGTTAGATAAAGGCTGAGTTATGGCTAACGATTACCGAGCTATTGCAAAACAAATACCTATCTCAGCACAGAAAGTGCGTCTGGTGATTGACATGGTGCGCGGCAAAGACGTGGTTGATGCGCTCAACACTTTAGAGTTCACCACCAACCGCTCTGCCCACCCGGTCTACAAAGTTGTACGCTCTGCGATGATCAATGCAGAAGAAAACTTTGGCGTCAGCCGCAATGAACTTTATGTGCATAAGATCTATGCTGATGTAGGTAGAACCCGAAAATGGCGTCGCTTTGGCGCTCGCGGCCGTTTCAAACCCTGGCTGCGTCGCTCATCACACATTACTGTGATCTTGCGCGAACGCGAAGTGAATTAGTAAAGGTCAGGAGAAACTATGGGTCGCAAAGTACATCCAATAGGATTTCGCTTAAAGATCAACAAGACCTGGGATGGTCGTTGGTTTGCTGAAGGCGAAGATTATGTTGAACAATTGCACCAAGATATCGCCGTGCGCGATCTTATCCGTGAGAACTCACCACGTGCTGGTGTCTCTCGCATCGAGATCGAACGCTTTCCCGGCAATGTAAAGATCTTTGTGCATACAGCAAAACCAGGCGTTCTGATCGGCCGAAAAGGCGAGAATGTCAAAGGATTGCGCAAACAACTGGAAGCCTTGGTTGGCAAACAGATCGATCTGCAGATCAAAGAGATCAAAGCCCCCGATCTGGATGCATACCTGGTTGCCATGAACATCTCAGACCAACTCCAGCGCCGCATCAGCTACCGCCGGGCCATGCGCCGGGCGCTGCAGCAAACCATGCGGGCAGGTGCCGAAGGCGCCAAGATCGAAGTCGCTGGCCGTTTAGGCGGCTCTGATATGGCTCGTCGAGTGTGGCTGCGTGAAGGTCGTGTGCCTCTGCACACCCTGCGCGCCGACATCGAC
>PIVW01001159.1 GCA_003353825.1 Chloroflexota bacterium | reverse complement strand
TTTTGCCGGACCGACATTGATTGCTACAGTGGCGTTTCCACCGACGCTGGTAACGTTACGGATCTGAAAGCAACTGCCAAAGTTAGAGTCGGTTTCGACGGGACTGGCAAGATCGCCAGGAGTTCCACCTGAGTTGCAGTTGAATGTCAGTGCGCCTTCTTTGAAGGTGATGAGGTCGTATGTTGTTAGTGCTGCGGCAGACCACGCAAATACCATCGTCAGTTCGCCAGTTTCACCGTTGTAGGAGGCGGTGTATGGTGTAACGTCGGTCGTGTCTTCGTCGCCTAAGTCCGGGATGTAGATGCCTGTGCGGAATATGTCGGAACCTGTGACACTGTTGACGTATAGAGTGACACCTTTGGCTCCGCTACCACGTGAGCGAGTGGAGATAAAATCATTTGCCTCGACGTCACCGACGAAGAAACCCGAACCCTCTGCTCCGTCCAGTTGGACCTGAGTGCCAGCGGGTCGTTGAGCCGGAGTGGGTGAGGTTGACGAGTTAGTATCTAACCTGATATAACTCTCTGAATTTGAATTGAGACCGCTGTCGATTCCCATAGGTCTGTGCAGTGCAAGCTTTTCTTTTGAAGGTTTTACCCCTCAGTGGATATAAATAAAAATAGGCGGCTTTGACGGCCGCCTTTTGGTTGTGTTGAGTATGGAGAGGAGACTTATTCAGGGACAGGAACGTCGTGGACGTCCAGTGCTGCTGCTGCCTGGTCCTTGGCGATCTGAGCGTCGAGTGCTTCGGATGTGCCTTCGGGAAGGATGTCCTCTACCCAAGCAATGAGGTATGCTTTGGTGGTTTGGTCAACGGGGACTGGACCGTAGGACTCAGGGAATTTGACAGAACCACTGCGGGATCCACCGTTGTTGGTGTAGGTCCAACCGATGGACACGATGTTGCCTTCAGCGTCGGCTTGGAGAGATGTGATGTCGTACATTTTACTTGAGAGTGTTGAGTCTGTGTTTGAGAATTATATGAAAGGGAGTG
>PIVW01000508.1 GCA_003353825.1 Chloroflexota bacterium | reverse complement strand
TGCTCTTTACATACTTCAACATCGATTCGAACTTTTGGCGTATCTCTTGTACAATCTCTTCTGAGTTGGATGACATAGTTCTTCTCCTGGTTTGTTTGAAGGTTGGTTTTTGTTTCCTTCAGTTTACCAGATTTACTCTGTCTCCAACTCATTTAGGACGCACCCGAATGAATTCAGACTCTGGAGGCGGGGTTCTACGAAACTACGCCGAACGTCCACCTACGTGGACGGGTTGGTTCCTACGAGTTATTGAGAAGATACTCCAAGATATCAGAACATTTAAGAACCCAACCAACAGATACCCTCACCAATCACAGTTCGCAATTCACAATTCGAGATTCGAAATTCCCCTGTTATGGCTCAAGACAAACTGATAATTCGTGGCGCACGAGAACACAATCTTAAAAACATCTATGTTGAGATCCCACGCGACCAGTTGGTTGTGGTCACAGGCCTCTCTGGTTCGGGCAAATCATCGTTGGCATTTGATACTATCTACGCCGAAGGTCAGCGACGTTATGTCGAATCGCTCTCTGCCTATGCCCGCCAGTTTCTGGGATTGATGGAAAAGCCTGATGTCGACCAGATCGAGGGCCTGTCCCCCGCCATCTCGATTGACCAAAAAGGCACCAGCCGTAATCCTCGCTCGACCGTTGGCACTGTAACCGAAGTCTATGACTATCTCCGCCTGTTGTACGCCCGTATCGGAGTGCCCCACTGCCACAACTGTGGACGTCCTATCAGCCGTCAGACCACCGAGCAGATCGTGGATGCTATCGTCGAGTTTCCTGAACACAGCCGTTTGCTAGTGCTGGCGCCTCTGATCAAAGATCGCAAAGGAGAGCACAAGGGAGTGTTCGAGGATGTACAGAAGGCCGGGTTCGTACGTGTGCGTGTCAATGGCGAGGTCTTCGATGTCAGCGAAGAAATCGAACTCGACCGTTACAAGACACATACCATCGAAGCTGTAGTAGATCGCCTGATTATTCGCCAAGGTAGCAATGGCCATGAGGGACTCGATCTGACACGGCTGGCCGATTCAGTTGAAACTGCCCTGAATCTGGGCGGCGGCGTCATGACTGTGGCCGATGTTACCGACCAGGATTCGATCCGAGATCGCTTGTTTTCAGAACATCTATCCTGTGCCAGCTGTGGGCTAAGCCTGCCCGAGATCGAACCTCGCACCTTTTCCTTCAACTCACCTCACGGCGCTTGCCCAACCTGTACCGGTCTGGGGACTCAGATGGAGTTCGACCCTGATCTGATCGTGCCCGACCGTGACCTCAGCCTGAACGAAAGCGCCTTGCATCCCTGGTCCAACGATACCGCTACCTATTATCGGGCTCTTGTCGAAGCGGCAGCGCGCAAGTACGGCATCCCCCACAGCGTTCCCTGGAAGCAATTGAGCCGCAAGCAGCAAGATGTCATTCTCTATGGCGGCAAACGTGGAGACAACATTACGGTTCGTTATGTAAATCAACATGGCAAACAACGAGAATACCAAACGAGCTACGAGGGCATTATCCCAAATCTACAACGGCGCTATCGAGAGACCACGTCGGAGTACATCCGCGGGGAATACCTCGAGCGTTACATGAACAACCGCCCTTGCCCGACCTGTGGCGGCAAACGTCTCCGCCCCGAGGCACTGGCAGTGACCGTACAGGATCTTGGTATCGACGCTGTCGTGCAGATGTCTGTCGGTGAAGCCTTGGCCTTGGTGAGGGAACTTCGTGGTAGCTCCGAGGATGAACATTACAACGCAGCGTTGCCCGAATCGGCGCCGGAAGCATCACCCCTCACGCAGAGGGAATGGACGATTGCCAGGCAAGTGCTCAAAGAGATCCAGGCTCGCCTCCGTTTCATGCACGACGTGGGGCTCGATTATCTCACACTCAACCGCCAGGCCGGTACCCTCAGCGGCGGTGAAGCACAGCGCATCCGCCTGGCGACCCAGATCGGCTCGCAGTTGATGGGTGTGCTCTACATTTTAGATGAGCCCAGTATAGGCCTGCACCAACGCGACAATGCCCGCTTGATCCGCACATTGAGTGATCTGCGAGACCTGGGCAACACCGTTCTGGTTGTCGAACATGATGAAGAAACGATAATGGCGGCGGACTGGTTGCTGGACCTGGGTCCCGGGGCGGGTGAGCATGGCGGTGAGATCGTAGCCGAGGGGCCTCCTGAACAAGTCGCAACCGATCCTGATAGCCTCACCGGAGCCTATCTATCGGGCAGGCGCCAGATACCCATTCCCAAAGAGCGTAGGGGGGGCAGCGGTGAGTACGTGATCGTGCGTGGCGCCAGCCAAAACAACCTGCATAATCTGGATGTGCGCTTTCCCTTGGGCAAATTCGTTGTTGTGACCGGCGTCAGCGGCTCAGGTAAATCGACGCTGGTGATCGACACGCTTTACCGGGCATTAGCGCAGAGACTCTACCGAGCACGACAGAAACCGGGCAAACATGAATCATTGGAGGGTCTGGAACATTTGGACAAGGTGATCGACATCGATCAATCCCCCATTGGCCGTACGCCTCGCTCGAACCCAGCCACCTACACCGACCTGTTTACACCGATCCGCCAGTTATTTGCCAGCCTGCCTGAATCGAAACTACGGGGCTATAAACCGGGACGCTTCTCATTTAATGTCAAAGGTGGGCGCTGTGAAGCCTGCCGAGGTGATGGCATCATCCGTATCGAGATGCAGTTCCTGCCCGATGTGTACGTACCCTGTGAGGTATGCCACGGTAAGCGCTACAATCGGGAGGCGCTGGAGATCCACTACAAAGGAAAAACCATCGCCGATATACTGGACATGACGGTGGAAGAGTCACTCAACTTTTTCGAGAACATCACACGCGTTCGTAATAAACTGAACACTCTGAACCGGGTGGGGTTGGGCTACATCAAGCTGGGCCAACCTGCGAACACGCTCTCGGGGGGTGAGGCGCAGCGCGTCAAATTATCCAAGGAGCTTTCACGGCGGGCGACCGGCAATACCCTGTATATCCTGGATGAACCCACGACCGGCTTGCACTTCGCTGATGTGGAGAAACTACTGACGGTATTACATGATCTGGCCGATCGTGGCAATACCGTCCTCGTGATCGAGCACAATCTGGATGTGATCAAATCCGCTGACTGGGTGATCGACCTGGGGCCGGAGGGAGGCAACAAGGGTGGGCGAGTGCTGGTAGAAGGTTCTCCTGAACATGTGGCCCAGCACCCGAAATCCTATACCGGAGAGTTCTTGCGCAGAGTTCTGCCACAGCCTGTGGGGGATTCGTAATACATGACTCTATATACTGTCACCCTCAACCCCACCCTCGACAAAACCCTCAGCGTAGCGGCACTGCGCCCGGGTGAAGTGCACCGTTCGCAGTTTGTGCGCCAGGACCTCGGAGGAAAGGGCATCAATGTCAGTCGAGCCCTGCGCGAGCTTGGTATCGAGAGTGAGATCGTGGCGGTGTTTGCAGGCGCTACCGGCCAACGTATGCATCAGGGTCTTGGCGAAGCCGGTTTCAAGTGTCACACAATCTGGGCAGAGGGTGAGACACGCCAAAACCTGACCCTGCGTGACGACTCTCAAAATCTCTACACGAAAATCAACGAACCCGGCCCTAAACTTACTCCCGAGCATGTGTCTGAACTCAGACAGCTTATCGAACAACTTGCCGCACCTGATGATATCTGGGCATTCTCTGGCAGCCTACCTCCGGGCGCAGCTGCCGATCTCTATGCGAATTTGATTGAGATAGTGCAGAATAAGGAATCCCGAGCCTTTTTGGATACAAGTGGCCCGGCCTTGCAAGCGGGAATCCAGGCCCGACCCTACGCGCTCAAACCCAACAGTGAGGAAATCGAAGACATTCTTGGCTACATCCCGGTTGGAGATCGAATTCACTGCCAGGCTGTACAACAACTGCTAGAGTTCGGCATAGAGGTCGTCGCCCTCTCCCGAGGATCGGAGGGCCTACTCCTTGGCCATGATCAGACTATCCTCAGGGCGACCCCACCAACCATCGACGCTCGCAGTCCCATTGGCGCCGGTGATGCCACCTTGG
>PIVW01000063.1 GCA_003353825.1 Chloroflexota bacterium | reverse complement strand
CGACCTAGATTCGTCAACGTAACTCCCCGTTTCGGAAGTTCAGAAGGCCTGAACCGGCCTCCAAACATGTTAGTATGGTAGGGTAAGATTGCCCTCTAACTCAAAAAGGACACACCCAAATGAAACATGCCGGGAATTCGCACATGACAGAAAATTCTAAACCCACGCAGGATGAAGCGCTTTTAGACAAAGCGTTAAAGCAAAACGAGTTTGTCAACCAACTTGACCCGGTAATTTATGAACAGTTGCGAGGGGCAATGCAATTTGTCTGGGTAAAAGGTGGGGATGTGGTGATGCGAGAGGGAGATCCGAGCGACACGCTGGCCATTGTAGCATTAGGGCGGGTACGGGTGATTCGTAATGAAGCTGAGGGTAAGCAAACAACGCTGCTGGAATTAGGACATGGCCAGATAATCGGCGAGATGGGGATGATAACAGGGGAGGTGCGCACAGCCGATGTGATTGCCAGCCGGGATAGCCTGTTGGCAACGCTTTCACGCCAAGCATATAACCAGTTGGTGCAAGCATATCCGCTGCAAATGAATCAGCAATTTGTGCGGCCCATAATCGGCCGTTTACAAGCCCAGTTACAAGGAACAGCACGCATCAATGCCTCAGTTTTGACGATGATGCTGATACCAGCAGCTGACAACGTTTCCTTACCGGCCGTAGTCGAAACGTTGCTGCCAAGTTTGCAAAAAGTGGCGCCAACGCTATTAGTGGATGCGCAATTTATCGCGGACAATTTCGGTCGATTGGATGATGCAACTGCAGAGACGAAGCAGCAACTGACGCGCTGGTTGGGAGAGCAAGAAGCCGCGCACCAGATTGTAGTGTATGTGGATGATGGGCAGGATATGGGCTGGACACGGCGCTGTTTGCGACAGGCGGATAAGATTGTGCTTGTGGGGGATACGGCCGTTGCCACACCCACCCACGAATCCCGAAATTCGGTACTGCAACAGCCCGCAGCAGCTGATTTGGATCGCTATCTCCTGCTGATCCAACCCGATGAGATCGATATGCCGCGTGGAACAGATGCCTGGTTGGCAGCACTCAATGTACGACATCATTACCACATGCGTCTGGGTAATATAGCAGATGTTGGGCGTGTGGCTCGTTTGCTGGCAGGACGGGGTGTGGGGGCAGTTTTATGTGGCGCCAGTGCGCGTGGATTTGTGCATATTGGGGCGATTCGTGCCTTGTGTGACGCAGGGATTCCCATAGATGTTATCGGCGGTAGCAGTTCAGGGGCCGTGGCAGCAGTGCAGCTTGCAAGCGGGTGGGAAGATACCGATTTCATTCGTAGAGCAGGCGATGGCCCTAAATTACAATATACGCTTCCTTTTTCAGCGTTGACGACAGGCTACGGTGTGGCCAAATGGACGGAGGACGTGTTTGGCGATCTGCAGTTGGAAGATTGCTGGCTGCCTCATTTCTTCCCTCTCTACAGCCTGATCAATGACGAGTTAGTCGTCTACGAGCAGGGACCGGCGGCAAAACTCCTTCGCGCAGCAACCGCCCTCCCCGTCCTTTCCCCCCCCCTGGTAGAAGGGACGGACATAAAGGTAGACGCGGGTGTGGTGAATTGGGTGCCCGTCGATATTATGCGCCGACGCCCCGATATTGAAACGGTCATTGCTGTGGATATCGTCTCATGGGATACCAAAAAGGGAAGAAAAGGCTATGAGTATGATGGCCTCATTTCAGGCTGGAAGGTACTTTGGAATCGACTGAACCCGTTTGCAAAGAAATTGCGATATGTAACGCTGCCAGATGTCTTACAGCGGTCTACTCTGAATGCAGCATTGCGGTTGGATCGTGAAACAAAGAATTTGGCGGACTATCGCATCCGCCTGGTGTGCTCTCAATTTGATAGGATGGATTTTTCGCGGATTGCGGAGTTGGTGGCGTATGGGCATGAGCAGACGGCCGTTCAAATCAAGGAATTAGAGCTAGACAAAAAACTCTCGATCTAATTCTCCTAACGATGTGTTTGGAGACAATTACCGTCTGTTCAATTACAAACAACGCCACCACGAGCCCGATGAATACTCTGGGGATGAAATATCCATGGGTGTATTCTTCGTTCAGCTGGCACGCCGCTGTGACCCGATAACACGCTTTTCCGACTCGCCACAACGGCCTTGTGGGAAATCATTCGTTTCATGAATGTAGCATGAATTAGCCCGTTAATCAATCATGTGCTAAAGCACACAGATTTTTGCGCGCTTGTACGATTATGCTTGCTAGAGTACCGTACATTGATTGAAAAATTCTGGAGAACCTATGTTACGACTTTCCCAGCGATGGCTGCTATCGGCAATGACTGTGATTCTGTGCACAGCATGTGCAGTTCCACTCCCACCTGCCTTACCCGACCCGACAACGACTTTTGTGTCTGCGACGCCCACACCGGAATTCGAATTCATCCACCTTCCTGTCTCATTCTACATTCTTGACGACACAGAGGGGGTTTTCTCCAGCAGCCGTACCGAGGAAGAGCTTGAGGCCATCGTCGCACTCAGCAACGATATCTGGGCACAGGCCAGCATTGGCTTTGATGTACAAGCGATTCACCGAGTGGCGGTGCAGACGGCCGATTTGCAGGCGCTAGCCGAAGGCGATCTCCAGCCATTCTTCCAATCGGCGGGCACATCACTATCCATGCCCGAGCCTTCGCTTATAAACGGCTTTTACGCACAAAACATCGGCGGCCCTAACGGCCTCACTCCCTTAAGCAGCCGCACTTTTTTTGTCATGGATACGCCATCCGTTCATGATGAACGTGTGACCTCACACGAGATAGGCCATATCCTCGGTCTGCACCACACGTTATCCGATCCAGGGCGCCTGCTCTATCCGGGGACGAATGGCATGATGCTAACCGACAGCGAGATTTTAGTGGCGCGATATGTGGCGCAGGGCATGCTTGAGGGAGTGAGATAGGAAAACGTATGGCTACTCATCACCTACCTTGACTAACAGGTCTTTCAAGATGGCTGCTTCTTCCGAAGACACGTAGGAGGATTGCAAACCATTGTTGCTGAGTATTGCCTGTCCCAAGTGGCTACGGGCCAGGGTACGTAAATCCTCTTGCAGTGGATCGCCGAGATGGTGATCGCCGACAACCTGCCCATCCTTCATGCGGATAATGCGGTCGGTGGATTGGGCCACGCGACGATCATGTGTGACAACCAGAATCGTTGTTCGTTGGCTTTCGTTAAGATCAGAGAGCAAGGTCATGATATCCTCACCGCTCTGGCTATCGAGACTGCCGGTCGGCTCGTCAGCCAGAATCATGGCAGGATCATTGGCCAGTGCTCGGGCTACAGCCACACGTTGGCGTTGTCCCCCCGAGAGCTGGCTGGGCATAGCCTTCAGGCGCTCGCCTATGCCAACCAACTCGAGCAGATGCGCACCTCGCTCACGCCGCTCTTTGCGGCTTAAGCCCTGGCCAGTCATCGGCACTTCGATATTTTCCAAGGCTGTCAGCGTCGGAAGCAGATTATGCAGCTGAAATATAAAGCCGACGGTCTTGGCACGAAAGATATCTACATCCTTCAGTTCTGCCAGGTTTTCGCCATTGACCCAGACATTGCCTGATGTTGGCTGGTCCAATGCACCGAGCATGTTTAGCAATGTGCTCTTTCCGCAACCACTTGGTCCCATCACTGCCACATATTCGCCCGGCATGATCGAAAGGGAGACGCCATCCAGGGCCTGCACGGCGGTTTCGTCTTCGCCATAGGTTTTGACCAGGTTTTCGGTTCGAATCAGTTCATCCATCATAATAAAGTTCCGCGCTGAGAAGCTGAATACATGCAAGTTTATTGTGCGGCATCGATGTTGACAAATGCAGTCATCCCCCAGCGAAGGCCGGGATCCAAATCCTCTACCTCGACGATCACGGTGTAATTGGTGCTGCCTTTGTCGACGGTACTCATGGGCGCAACACGGACGATCGTACCGTTAAAAATCTCATTGGGTACGGCATCGAATGTAACTTCAACCGGCATACCAACATCCAGCCTGGTGACATCTGTTTCTCGGAGGTCGGTGGTCTCCACGCGCATGTCTGTGGTATCGCCAAGCATCAGTACGGGGGATCCCGGTGTACCCAACTCGCCGGTGCGCACAAAGATGGTACCAACCTGGCCGTCAAAGGGTGCGATCACTAATGTCTCATCGACCTGAGCTTGTGCGGCGGCGAGTGCTGCCTTGGCCGATTGTATGCTGGCTTCAGCTACGGCGATATCCTCTGTGGTTGCTCCGATCATCAGCGCATCTAGTGCAGCTTGAGCGCGTGCTAGCTGGGCTTGTGCGGACTTTACAGTGGCTTCAGCCGCGGGAATCTGCGATTCTGCCACTTTCTTCTCCATACGAGCAGCATTGATCTGAGCCTGAGCGACGGCCAGCTCTTGCCGGGTTGCGCCCTGGCTGGCAGCGTCAAAAGCTGCTTTTGCCGACTCGTACGATGTTGTCGCCTGCTGAAGAGCCGCGGATTCGGGCATAGCGCCGATGTGCGGGTTCCCTTTTACACTATTGTAGGCGGCTTGTGCCCGATCTAATTCTGCTTTAGCGAGATCGATCTCGAGCTGCGCCGTTATTTTTTCTGTGCGAGTGGGATGGCTGGCCAACTCGTTATATTGAGCCTGCGCAATGGCGATCTGCGCTTCCGAGACTGCAATCGCTTCTTGTTCTTCCTGGAGTTGTGCCTTGGCCAGAGTCACTGCTGCTTCTGCGGCGGCGATATCGGCCTGGGCGGCATCCAGGTCAGATTGTGTTGTTCTTGCCAGGAGTTTCGCTTTGGCTGCTTCTGCTTCAGCAACTGCCGCGGCGGAAACCGCGATCTGGCTCTTCAACACTGCATTGTCAATCTCAGCTAGAACAGTATCGGCCTCGACTTGATCACCCTCCGAAGCATGAATGTCGGCAACCGTACCGGCAATAGCGGGACTGAGACCGGCCCAACGGCGGGGCACAAGCTTTCCTGAAGCCCAGATCACATTGTCTAGATCGGCGGCTTCATCATCTTCGGAAGCTTCTGTCGTGACAGGGGTTGCAGGTTGAGCCACATAAGTGCTATACCCCCACCATGCTGCCGCTACGACTATGATGATTCCAACAACTATGGCGACTTTTTTCATTGTAAACCTCTTTTGAATTTCATTGATTTATTGTCACTTAAAAGGAGTTATTGCGGGAACAACATAGAGTTGTTTGACAATATAACCCCCAGGCTGGCCGATTTAATTACGTGGAGATCACTTCACATGTGGTGAAGTGCGTGTTGTCTGCGCGGATGAAAACATCACTCGTACCTGAGTGCCTCGACAGGCTGTAGACGACTGGCCCGCCAGGCGGGATAAGCTCCGGCGATAAGGCCAATAATGAGGGTCATGCCAACGGCTTGAGCAAAGATCGAAACATTCCATTCTGCACTGATAAAGGAGTTGGCGATCGGTGCGTACGACAACAAGTACACCATACCGACACCTATAATCGAACCGATGAGCGCGGAGAGCGTGCACAGCAGCAAGCTCTCTTCAAGGATCTGTTCGAGAATCCGGCGTTTGCGCCAACCCAACGCCCGTAAAGTGCCGATCTCGCGTGTCCTCTCATAAATCGACATCAACATCGTGTTAGCAACGACAATGCCTCCTACCAAAAGCGCTAAAAGACCTATGGCATCCATCATGACACCGGCTGAAGCCATGTCTTCCGTATTTTCTGCGAATTCACTACTGAGGCTGGCACGAGCTGAGGGGAAACGGCGGTCGATGGCATCGCGCATACCCTCTGCATCACCAGGGTTCTTGACATCGACAAAGATATAGCTAACCGATCGAGGGCGATTGAGCAGCCGTTGCGCCTCTCGCAAGGCCAGCAAACCGCCGCCATCTTCCCAGCCGACACCGGTTTCGAAGAGTCCTACGATTTTGTAACGGTTGTTATAGACCTGGATAGTGCCACCCATATCTAGATTATAATTCTCGGCAGCTGTACTACCAACGATGATCTCATTGGGTCGTTGTACGTGGCGACCTTCAACTAACTTATAGTGGTCCATGGCTGCACTTGATGGATCGATTCCGGTCAGAATAAATATAGGGAGTTCGGGGGTCATGACAAAGCCGAGTAACATCGGGCTAACAGATTTCACCTGTGGCATCGCCCGAATCTGAGAGACAATGCGCTCATCCAAGCTGCTCATGCTCATGTCGGCCACATCACGTTGCATGATTGTGATATTGCCGGTACCGCTGCTGCCCGCCAGGTTATTGAGTTGGGTCATCATGCCCTGGATTATGCCACCCAGCATTACCAGTGTGGCGACACCGATACCGATGCCTGTGGCCGAAATGATGGTGCGGGTGCGGCGGCGCCAGAGATTGCGGAAACTCTGCCCGCCAATGCGTGACAATACGCCCGTCGCTTCACCACCAGAGCCACCTTCATAGCGAAGCGCCTCGACAGGCTGCAAGTTGGCGGCTACCCAGGCGGGATAAGCACCGCCAAAGACTCCCAGAGCCACAGCGGTAAGCATGCCTTGTATGAAAATGTCGGGTGTGTAGACGCCTTCCAGCATGGCGCCAACACCTGGAGCTCGACCCACCAGTTCATTAAATCCGACCCCTAGTGCAATCCCCAACACTCCTCCGATGAACCCGAGTACAACCGTTTCACCCATAATGAGCCAAACCACCCGGCCTCGGCTCCAACCGACGGCTCGTAGCGTGCCGATCTCGCGTGTGCGTTCGAGCACGCTCATCACCATGGCGTTCATCATACCCAGACCACCAATGAGGATGGCAATGGCACTAATGCCCCAGGCGAACCCTTGCAAGTAGGCAGAGTAGGCTTCGTTGGTTTCGTACTCACTGGCTTGACTGGCCATGAGGTCGTCATCCAGAGCTTCAATGCGTTGGCTGATCTGATCGATATCAGAGCCACGAGCGACACCGACCTGAAATAGGCTTACTTTTCGTTGTTTCTGGATGATGTCCTGGGCATCTTCGACGGTTACTACGCCTCCCGATTCCTCCATGCCCTGACCGGTTTCGTAAATGCCAACGATCTGGTAGGGGACACTGGCAAGTCGGAGGGTATCCCCAACGCCCTTTTTCAGGCTTTCTGCCGCACTTTTGCCAACGACGATTTGCCTGGAACTGGTAACCGGCTTGCCCTCGATGATGCGATAATGTTGCGCTGCCACACTGCCGGGCTCATAACCAAATACCAAAAAGAAAGGCATTTCCTCTGTCACAATCCAACCATAAACTCCGGGATCGACCATTTCCACACCAGGAACGCTCTCGATACGTTGGCCCAGTTCTTCATCCAGGCTGCTAAATGACACGTCGAAGGCGTTGGCTTGGGAGACCATGAGATCATTACTTAGCCCAACGACCGTGCCGAAATTCTTGCCGAAGCCTTCAGCCATAGCCCCCAGACCAACGACCGCGGCGACGCCGATTGCGATGCCCAAAATCGTAAGAATGCTGCGAACGCGTCGTCGCCACAGGTTTTTGAGGATCATTGCCCGACCTCCAATAACAAGTGTGGCTTAACAGATGAATGATCTGAAGCCTCCAACCATTGTTGCATGCGCTCCACGCTCTGAAATACCCAAAGCATCTGCGCTGCCCAATGCAAGTAAGTAGAAAATCCATCCAATGCTTCAAGATCAGTTCTGACATCATCTCCCAGATCTTCATCTGCGACGAGGCCCATCTCGAGGCTCTGCAGGCGCGTGCGCGTTTCCTTGATCCCGCGCTTCATAATCTCTGACTCACGTCGGGCATTGTGATGCAGTAGCTCTTGTACAACTTTCATGAGATCCCGTTCGGCATCGAAATACGCGCGAGGTCGCCCCCCCCCACTATCTCCCGTTTGCGGTCCACGTACACGTTGTACCATGTGCAGGCTTTCGAGCATCCGTACATGTGTGCTGGTCGTGGCTTTACTGACGACAAGATAGTCACTGATTTCGTCAAGTGACAATGGGTCATCTTCCAAAAGTAGCAACCCGTAGATGCGGCCGCTCACATCGGGCCAGCCATACAGGGTAAACATCTGAGCCAGAGCGTCGAGAAGAGGTTGCCGGGCATGTGCGAGCGTGTCTAGTGAGTTGTTCATTTTACGATTCCATCAGTTAATTCGGAATATATTGAATAAATTTTGACTATCATAGCCTCATTTTGTCTTGCCGTCAAGAGTAGATTACTTTTAGGTTGTACGAAATAGTTTAGCTCAGGCTAAATCATAGTTGGAATTTGATGGCCTGTCAAGGAGTTTGCCAAAGTGAACGGTTACAAAGTGAAGGGCAAAAAAAGACCGTCAGGCAAATTCTGACGGTCTTGTATGACGATAGTTAGAGATGTTAATCGCGTCGGCCAAAGAGGAGAAAAGCGTAGTAGAGCACCTGACCTACAGCAGCAACTGCCGCGGCAACATAGGTCATGGCCGCGGCATTCAAGGTCTTGTTGACACCTTCCATCTCACTCTGGCTGAGGATGTTCATTACCACCAGCTCTTTCTTCGCACGCTTACTGGCGTCGAATTCGACCGGTAAGGTGATGATGGTGAATAGAGCAGTGACGCCAAAGAGGATCAGGCCGATCAGAGCCAGGTTGAAGCCAAAACCGATGAATGCCTGCAATAAAAAGCCGGCGAAAAAGATGATTGGACCCAACCACGAGCCGAATTGTACGGCGGGCACGATGGCGGTTCGCAGCTTCAGAGGGGCATAACCTTTGGCATGCTGCAGGGCGTGACCCGATTCATGAGCGGCAATGCCCACCGATGCAATAGAGGGGCTGCGGCTAACGTCTTGTGAGAGTCGCAGCACTTTTTCGCGAGGATCGTAGTGATCGGAGAGAAAACCTTTGGTCTCTTCCACGCGTACATCGTAGAGACCGTAATGGTCGAGAATCGCACGGGCGGTCTCGGCGCCGGTGATACCGCGATTGTTCTTGACTTTGCTGTATTTGCTAAAGGCGCTGCGCACGCGCATTTGCGCCCAAAGGCCCAGAATGAGGCCGGGCAGTGCTATAATGAGCCAAATCGGACTAAAAAACATCTATCGAAGCCTCCAACCTTATGGGGTCAGATCGAGTGAAGGGGTTTGAGGGTGAATCTATCTATCAAGTTTATCGTTACAACATTACCAGCGTATTAGCCATTCATTAGAGCAATGTCAGAACGCATGCGTAGCGGCAATGTGGATGGCGTGTGAACAAACAAAGACCGAAGCAAAGGTCGCACTATTGAGTTACCATCTCTCTGCGCTTATCTCATTGCAGAGCAGTGAACACAAACGGGCGTTTATTCGTTGCTTGTACTCGTCAGCCTAATTATACCGCAACTCTCTGCCTGTAAATGACTTTTAGCTGACGGTTTGATGTCAGATCAACTCGTAAAAAAGGCTTGCCAAACAAAGATAATCACCATAAACATCCCCAACGTAAGTTTTACTACAATCGAAAGAATGTACCCGACCACTGCCCAGCGGCTCGACCGCCATGCTTTGCGCCAATCCCCCCGGTGTCGATAAAACTCCCAACCCAGCAGACCCAAGAATGCGAAGGCGAGCGCACCTATGAAATTAAAAGTAATAAAGCCTACGATGGCTGCAATGGCAGCCACAGCCAATCCGCTCCAAGAAGCGCCTCCCTTTTTCGCGCCCAGAATTGTGAACAGCCAATCACTTAGTTCGGCCAGCACCACCAGCACCCCTAAAACGATCAAAGTCGGCCAGCCCACCGCCTGGAAGCCATCCGCCCAGGCCCAGAGCAGTGCGCTCAACCAAATGATGATGGTTCCTGGGATAATCGGCGCGATAATCCCTATCAAGCCCACGGCCATGCCAATATAGGCGATGATCTGCAGAAGCAATACGAGTTGAGAGTTCATAGCGATAACTTTGTTTGGAGTTGGGATTCCTGTGATGCTGGGTGGACTATGCCAGACTATCAGTACTGTGGAAGGACTCCGGCTTGATCGACGGTGGTTGTTTCCTGCTGAAGGAGAAGCTCGGCCTAGTGCGCCACAAGTGGCTTGGTTACAGGGGCTACTTTGAAAGCCTCTCTGTGAATATCCTTAAGTGCTAAGTAATACGCAAAATTCGGTTATGGGCAAAGAGGGCAGGCAGATCGATTCCCAACTGCTCATATAACTGTGGCGGCACGCTGATATCGGCCAGATAGAGTTCGCCTAGCACATCTACAGGGGCTACGAGCAGGCCTGATTTGGGTAGAGCCAGTGTCATGGTGGCTGCGGCGCGAATACAGGGATCAAATACGGTACCGGACGTGGTATCCAGACCCGAAGGCGCGTCCAGTGAGAGAATGGGGGCGGGGTGGCTGTTCGCCAGACGGATGAGATCGGCCACTGCACCGCGCGGATCACCACTAAGACCATAACCGATTAACGCATCCAAAACCAGATCGGCGCTAGGGAGTTCCCATCCATCATCGGCAGACGTTACCGAGATTCCCATCGCCAACAAGGCCTGCAATTGATGCGCGGGTACGCCCTCGAATTGTTCGATAGGGTGGGTTGTAATGATTTGCACCTCGGCCCCACGATTGGCCAGATGTCGGACTGCGGTGAGCCCACCCCCACCATTGTTGCCTCGACCGGCTAAAACTAAGATCGGCCGATCCAATATAGAGCCGTCCAGAAAGTGTTGGGAAAGGTCGGCGAGATTGCGACCGGCATTTTCCACCATTTGCAGAAGAATGATGCCGAACTCCTCGATCATGAGCCGGTCGACTTCACGCATCTGGTCGGTTGACAACAGAGGGAGAGAGGTGCGCGACAGAGTGGGGAACGTGCTAGAGGCCATATGGATTCAGGGTTTCAAAAAATAGTCGTCCGGCGAAGGTTTGATTGAGGTAGTTTGTCAATGGTACGCGGATGACATCGATTTCTACGGATTTAGGGTCGTTGGTGCTTGACATCATCCAGCATCCTGTTCTGAAGGCCATGGCTAGGGTTCAGGCATTGCTGCTTGACACCAAACCAGCGATATCGATTCTTGGCGACCAGCGAATACACTGCGTCGCGCATCGGTGCAGGAATGAATCTCAGCACATACACACATTTCCAGATCCCGTCCAGTTCTTTGGCAATTTCCAAGGCAGCGTCACTCTTCACGTAAGCCTTGTCGTGCTTGATCAAGACAATAGAGTCGGTTGACGCAGAATCGATATCGTGCTGCTCTAAATAAGACCGCCCCAAATTAGATTGGAGAGGCGCAAAAGAAAACAAGCCCTTCCGATCTCGCTCGATAATGAAGAGGACAGATGCCTCGCAGAAGTTACATACGCCATCGAACAAGACGATTCTGTCATTCATGCAACATCCATCTCAAAGATCACCAGCCAAAGCGCTCCTCCCGCCAGGGATCCCCCTCCATATGGTAGCCGTTCTGCTCCCAAAAGCCTGGGCTGTCACCCTTCAAGAACTCGAGGCCACGAATCCATTTGGCGCTTTTCCAGAAATACTTCTTAGGCACCAGGGCCCGCAATGGCCAACCATGCTCCGGCGTTAACGGCTTGCCATCGTAATGCCAGGCAAACAGCGTGTCATCGTCGTCGAGGATGTCGAGCGAGATGTTGGTGGTAAAACCCTGCTCGCAATGGAACATCACATGGGTGGCTTCGGGTTTCGGTTGCACATCTAATTCGCGCAGAAAGTCTCGCCAGAGCACACCGCTCCAGGTGGTATCAAGCTTGCTCCATCGCGTGACACAGTGGATATCGCGGGTGAGTGTCGTCTCAGGCAGAGCACGGAAACTCGGCCAGTCCCAGGTTTTTTCAGCGGTCACCAGGCCAAACAGGCGAAAATCCCAGTTGTCGAGATCTACCTTTGGGACAGAACCGTAGTGAAGTACAGGAAAACGGTCGGTCAGAAATTGTCCGGGAGGCACTCGCTCATCAGCATGTTTAGGCCGTGCGGTCACTCGTTTCAGTCGCTCGACTCGTTTAAGGGGATTCTCGTAGCGCATGGTGTCATCTCACCTGTAAGAAAGGGGAAGGATTCAAACATTGGCCGAGTATAGCATGCACGGTTTGAGTTATCAGTAGGTAGTAGCACGAAGAAAATGAGTGTACGACTAGTAGTGACTTGAATTCGGAATTACTAAATAGTTCATAAAATCCTCGCCAGATCACACAAGTCCATAAACCATTCATTTTTCGGGCGTTCGTGCGGCCAATCCATCTCGGCTAATGCCTCACCGATCTCGGTGGCAACGATATGCTTGCCCCGCAATCCCACACAATAGCACCCTTTTTCCGACTGCATCTGCGCTCTCAATGTTTCTAGTGCGGCTGCACCCAATCGAGCGGCAAGAACCCGATCAAAAGGTGAGGGCGAGCCACCTCGTTGGGCATGCGCCAGTTTTACCGACCGCACATCAAAGAGTTCGCCCCCTTCCTCGTCCAAAATGCGCTGAATGATATCGGGGTCGTAGGTCTCTGAAGCGCGTTCGTTGACTATCAGGAGTGACAGGCGTTTACCCCGTTCGAATCCCTCGTTCAGGTGTCGTAAATCGCTCACCAATTTTTTCAACGTTATGCCCTCTTCAGGTAGATAGGTTTGTTCAGCACCGCTGGCTATGGCGGCCATAAGTGCCAGATAACCGCTGTCGTAACCCATCACTTCGACCACAAACGCCCTTTTATTGGCGCTGGCTGTATCTTTGAGTTTGTCGATATCTGAGATCAGGTTGTTAAGAGCGGTGTCTGTGCCGATGGAGAATTCAGTACCAGGGAGATTGTTGCTGATGCTGGCAGGAATTACAATGATTGGTATCTGCAATTCAGGATACATCGCACGCTGCGATTTGATAAACGCCACGCTGCGGTACGCATCCAGGCCACCGACGATGACCATCGCGCGCACATCATGATCTGATAACGTTCGAGCCAATTGGGGTAAATCATGTTGTTCGAGCAGATAGCGTCCTGCACCTAACTCGGTTCCCCCCCGCGAAGCCCAGCCACTGACAGACATCCAGTCGAGATGCTTGATATTCCCTTCCAGCAGGCCCTCGAAACCATATTGCCCGGCCACCACATCGAAACCCAGGTCCAGAACAACACGGGTGACGACACGCAGGCAGGGGTTCATGCCAGGCGCATCATGGCCGGCCGTAAGAATGAGTAAATTGCCCTCATGCTTTTTCGGTTGAGCCTCAGAACGGGTGAGTAATCTGAACAGGTCGAGTTGATCCTGAAAACTGTGGCCCCGCAGGTCCAGCGCCCGCTTATAATCACCCTCCTCGATCCGTTGTCCCACCTCCTGACTGCGGCTGATCATTTCACTGAGTAATGTCGCCTGCACCTTGTTGTCGATGACACCGAGCATGCGAGGCGGTTCGTCGGCTCCCACATTCATCAAGCTTTCTACCGCACCTGCGCCCAGTCGAGTCGAGAGGATGCGGTCGAAAGCGCTGGGAGCTCCGCCGCGCTGCACATGCCCCAGCACTGTAACACGAGCTTCGATATCCAGACGATTGGTGATGATATCTTGAATGGTGTTGGCCTCGAGCGGTAGACCATCGGGATGTCTGGCTCCCTCAGCAACCATGACGATATTGTGTTGGCGCCCGACATCTCGACTACGTTTGAGTGATGCCGTCATAGCCTGATGCCAGCGTGGCGACAGTTCTTCCTCAGGAATCAATACCCATTGAGCGCCCGAAGCGACGGCGCTGGCCAGAGCAAGATAACCACAATGCCGGCCCATCACTTCCATGACAAATGTACGCTGATGCGCCGAGGCCGTACTCGCCAGTTGATCAGCAGCAGTGACAATACGATGTAGGGCGGTATCGGCGCCGATGGACATATCACTGCCAAAAGTGTCGTTATCAATAGAGCCCGGTAATCCCACCACTGCCAGGGTAGGGGATTCGCCCTCCGCCATATTTATATGCCCCAATGCTGTCGCTTCGGCCAACAATTCCGGCCATTCTTCTGATAGGATCCTGGCACCGGTGAGTGATCCATCCCCACCGATGACAACCAGGCCATCGACATTCAGTTGGTAGAGGTGGGCCGCAGCCTTACGGCGGCCATCACGGGTACGAAAGTCGTTACAGCGAGCTGAGCCTAAAAAGGCGCCGCCACGTTGCAATATCCCACCCACCGACCACCAATGCATTTCCTCAATAGCATCGCCCCCATCAACAGCTCCTTGCCAGCCATTGTAAACCCCATAGACCTTGAGTCCGTGATGCAAACCCATCCGCACCACGGCTCGCACGGCAGCATTCATCCCGGGCGAATCACCACCGCTGGTCATCACTGCAATCGCTTTCACTTTGGATTCTGTACGTTCTGCCATGCTATCAACCTCAATCAGGAGATGTGCACTTGTCACTCAATGGTGGGAATTATCAGTCTGGTCATTCTAATTCAGAGACTCGCGCGAAGCAACCCCTATTTGCCGTCATCAACAACGCCATATCTTGCTGCTAGTTGGTTGTATTTGGGAATTGTTGGATTTGCAGGAAAGGACAACCCTCCCCCACGCAACACGCCATTTCCCAAGCGATAACGACTTTATCCCGAACCTTACAAAAAACCAAACGCGGGCAATTCACCCCCGGATGTGCTCAACTCGAACAGCGCATGCTATACTTGCCCTGATCGTTGTTCTCAATGCCTGATCTCATCTCACCCAATGGAGCGTGCAATGAGTGACGACAGCACAATGCAGGCGGTTATCAAACCCGACCGTTCTCCTGGACTCAAACTGGCGAGGATGCCCATCCCCGACGTTGGAGCGCGTGAGGCGCTGATCAAAGTGGCAGCCACGTCGATCTGTGGCACAGATCTGCACATCTTCAAGTGGTCTCCCTGGGCGAGAAGCCGCATCAATCCTCCAGTCATTGTCGGCCATGAATTCTGCGGCCACGTGGTAGCAGTTGGCAGTATGGTGCAGGAGGTACAGGTGGGCGATTTCGTTTCCGCCGAAAGCCATATCGTATGCCACGCTTGTGCCCCTTGTCGTACAGGACAGGGACACCTTTGTCAGAACACCCAAATCATCGGTGTCGATAGACACGGTTGTTGGGCAGATTTTATTGTCATGCCGGTTGAAAATCTGTGGACCAACACACCTGACATGCCATTGCACTAAAATATTGAAAGGAGCCGTAGTGTAACCAATTCTACTTCCAGTACTGGACGGATGATTCTGGATGAATTGAATAATTTTACCGTCAAAGCTGCTTGTTGTTCTGAATGCCTCACTAGCTGTATCTTCTCAATAACTTGGGGGGGGGAACTAACCCGTCCACGAAGGTGGACGTTCGGCATAGGTTCGTAGAACCCCGCCCCCAGAGCCCGAATTCATTCGGCGAGTGCCCCGGAATATTGAGAAGATACCACTAGCTGTATATTGCATAGATTCATATCTGCGGTGAATTATAGATAAATCGGTAATCTCTGCCGCATATCGCTTATTCGTTTGATTGTTTTTGGCTGTAATGAAAATATGTTGATATTGAGAAATATGTACACTTGCGATATTATGGTGAGGTACTATGGGCAGAAAGATCCTTCGGCTCCGCTCAGGACAAGCTATAAACCCTTCGGCGGCTACCACTACACCTGGAGCAAATGGGCGGATGGCAGCATCCCCACCAATCGCCAGACCGATTATCGCTATACAGGCCAGCGCCAGGAAAGCGACATCAAACTGTACGACTACATCTCGCGCTGGTATGATTATCGGCGAGGGCGGTTTCTGCAGGCTGATACGATTGTGCCGGAGCCAGGAGATCCCCAATCACTCAATAGGTACTCCTTCGTCCTGAATAATCCTCTCAAGCTGAATGACTTATTCGGGCCGATATTACTCAGGGCGAATCTGTGCCAACCACATGAAACTCGGTTTAACCATAATCGATCGCTCGATCTCGCCTACGCGTCAACTCATTGGCATAGGCCACGCCCAGCGTCGAGGCGTGCCGACGTGCCCAATCAGTCAGTTTCGTTTGCCCTGCAGGTGGCGCATCCACATACAACAACCCGGCCATCAGCCCTTCGATCTCTTCACGCGTGACGAAAACATCATTGACAACCCTTCCGATCGCCAGACTTGCAAGATAAGCGATGGAAGGGGGCAGGTTCAGCAAGGGACGTGGATGTTCGATGATCTCACCAATGGCCGTGACCAACTCCCTGTAGCTGAAGGTTTCAGGGCCGATGGCGTTGATGATCGTGTCCTCTCGCCGCAGTCCTTGCGCCACAGCCACAGCCGCCAGATCATCTACGTAGATCGGCTGCAAACGGTAGGAACCACCCCCAAACAGTCCGAAAAGTGGAAACCGCCGCAAAGCCCAGGCGATGTTATTGATCAGGATATCCTCTTTTCCAAACAAGACGGTAGGGCGCAAGATGGCATACGAGATACCGGAATCCATCAAGCTTTCTTCCAACATGGCCTTGCCGTGAAAGTACTCTAAAGGGGAGTCGGTCGATGGGTTGGTGATGCTGACGTGAACGATGCGCTCAACCCCGGCCTGTTTAGCAGCCGCGAAGAGAATCTGTGTGTTGCGCACGGCATCGGCATGTGTGAAGTTCGCATGGTTAAACCGCACCCAATAAGTATTGTAGAGTACAGAGACTCCTTGCAATGTTCTCGCCAGAGCCTCGGGATTGTCGAAGTGGAAGGGATAAGGCGTAACTCGTTTTACGAAAGGGTTGGCGCGAGTCGCCGAATTCGTGAGTGTGATGACGCGCTCACCACTATCCAGCAGTCGCTGAGAGATGTACTTTCCAGAATAACCGAAGGCGCCGGTTACTGCATGAATCACTTGATTTGCCATAAAGAATTCCTAAGAACGGTAACTTGAATTCGAAATAACTAAACAACTCACAGATCAGCACGAGTGACACAGATATTTTCGTGCGCTGATTGGCAGTTGTGCATCAGCGTTTGGGGCGTACGATCGATACACCGCTGAATAATCCGAGGATAAAGGTGACAAGCATGAGAATGATCATGAGTTCCAGTGTCATGATGATATCTCCTTCAAATGTGGTTTGATTGAACGTCAATGCGCGCTTCGGAACGAGGTTTTTTTAATAACCGAAACTTGTGCATACCTGTAGGTGTTAAGTTTCTGGTTTTATTCAATCCAAAGTCCTTATCGCTTCTGTCAGAGCCGGCAATAGCATCTTGATTTTCATGTGTTGTGACCTCATTCGTCGGCAGGTGTTAGCGATGTCACATGGTGTTGGCTGCTAACATGATCAACGCCAGAGTACCAAGCGCAATGAGCAAGCCAACGCCGATCAGGATGAAGGCGATCTTTTTGGAGTCACTCAGAGCTGCCAGAGCGATACCTGCCAGGATGATCAGTAGACCCAGTGGGATGCCAAAGGACAATGCCATAATGTACTCCAAGGATAGGATAGTTGGATATCCTGATTGTTCAAAAATAACTGGTTCTCTGGGATTTCGCGTGGTGCTGATTTTTTCCACACTATATCTAGGCGCTGGCACAACCAGCCACTAGGTGTGGGGGCATCATCGACTGAAATTCGTGATCGTCACGCGAAGTC
>PIVW01000507.1 GCA_003353825.1 Chloroflexota bacterium | reverse complement strand
TGATCTGCCAGGCAAGGGTTGCAATACCGGCTACGAAGGCGATAGCCATGGCCAAAGCAATACTCGCTGCCGTATAACGGGGCAACATCATGTACGATACCGGCAACAAGATCATGAGGATAAGACTCACTTGCATCACCGGCTTACTGCTATAACGATCGGCAGCCCAGCCCCAAAAGTAGGAGGTGAATAGCGCCCCAATATAGGTGCCGATGCTCAACAGCACAACGGTGCCCTCAGGGATACCCACTTCCTCTTTCATAAAAAGGGGGATGAAAGACATCGCTACCTGGCTGCCAATGGTGGCCAACGACAACACCAGCAAAAACATAAGGAATCCACGATCACGTACGGCCCCACGCATCTCTGCAAAATGCCCGGTGTTTGCCGCTCGAGCCGCCTGCCTGTTGTCTCCTGGGGCCCTTGCAAAAAACAAGACCGAAAGAAAACCGGAGAGGACGCCAAAACTTATCAGCAGCACGAAACGCCCCAGGCCAGACCCTTGATCGATTACGAAACCTGCAACCAAAATGATCAAGATGCTGGCTACTGTCGTCGTCATGCTACTAGTGGCACTGAACTTACCCCGTATTGAATCGGGAACGATCTCTTTGCGCCAGGAAAAACCGCCGGTCTCGCCGATAGCTCGCATGATGGCGAAGGTGAAGATGATACCCGATACCCACAGGAAGGCCCCATATTCGCCATATTGCCGTAGCACAATAGGCGTGGCTATGAGCAGAGCCATGGGGATGTTGCGCAGACCCCGCATGGACACAAAAACGCGCTTGTAACCGAAACGATTTGAGATCGGCGCCACCAGGGGCGCCAGCACCCCACAAAAAGGCACCAGTGCCAGCAGAAACCCGATCTGTGCGGTATCAAGCCCTATGTCATCCAGAAACAGGATAAAGACAGACCCCGAGAAGGTCAGGAGGACGAACATGATATTGAAAGTATCGCCACCTACCAACCAAGGAAGCCGTCTGATCTTTTCCGCTTCCGTCATTTCGGTATTCATATTTACGGCCTTGCTTCGCAAAATGCCGTCCTATTATCTAGTCGGCTCAGCAGGATATGATGTGGTTATGGAGAACATGTGTTGCGTGAGTGCTCGCCTAAATGGAACACGCCGCTCCAGTAGGGTTATATAAACTCCGAAAGAGCTCACTATTCTTGCCAAAAAGCCCCACTGTCCTACACGTCAAGCGTCCAGTTCTCGAAGCAGTTCTGAAGCAGCTTCCATCGAGGCTATCTCAGGCTCTGCACTCTCCAGCGCGGCCAGTAGGTTTTTGGTCTGATCACGCACGATATAGCTGCGGTTGTCCTTCAATACGTGATGCGCGCCCTCTCTCAAGCGCGAGGTTTGCAGCGGGCTAGACAGCGCTTTCAGCAGTGCGGGCAGTGCTTGCTGGCCAAGTGACGCCAGTGACTTGGCTGCGGTCCAACGTACACCATAATCGCCGGTATCCAAGGCCGCGATCAGTGCATCGATACCTTCTGCTGTGGGATGCGCTGTCAGGTACTTTGCAGCTTTTTCGCGATCCAATTCCTTAAGACTTGTATCGGACAGGGCGTTTATGGCCTGTGAGTTCGTTTCATACATGAATTACCATCTCCTTCTATACTAGTAGCGACTGCCGGCACAAGGGGATACCGCTCAGTTAGAACTGGCCTAAAGTGAATTAACGCAAATGCAAGATTGGGGTATTGTACTGCTGAATCAGTGGATAATCAATGATTCGAGGCTCGAGCGTCGTTCACTTCTTGACGCTTGTGCCAGTCATCTTCGAAAAGGTTGAAGTGAAAGCTACGACGGGGATTGGCTTGAATGATGTCTTCATCCAATTTGACGCCTAAGCCGGGCCCATTCGGTAAGTTAAAATAGCCATTGATAACCTCTGGTACGCCTGGAGCAGCCTCTTTGACATACGCTTCCTGGAAATCGTTGAAGTGCTCCTGGATCTTGAAGTTGGGGGTACAGGCGGCAAGGTGGAGCGCAGCGGCGGTTGATACCGGACCACCAACATTGTGCGGCGCCATTAACACGTAGTAGGCATCAGCCCAAGCAGCGAGTTTCTTGGCATTCAACAGGCCGCAAAAGTGTGTTATGTCGACTTGCAGGATGTCGGCAGCCTGCAGTTCCAGCAATTCGCGGTACTCGGGCAGGGTGTGGAGCCGTTCACCAGTGGCGATGGGAATACCCAGAGGCGCGATCGCGTCTGCCACCTTTTTCAGCGCTTTCATGTTCTCAGGTGGCACCGGTTCTTCGATCCAATCCGGCTTGAATGGCGCTAGGTCTCGCGTGATATCAATTGCGGTGACGGGATTGAAGCGGCCGTGCATTTCTACTAAAATATCGACATCGGGCCCTACCGCGTCTCGTATCGCTTCGATCAAAGAAATGGCCCGGCGTTTCTCCGCCTTCTCTATCTCGTAATAGCCGGCGCCAAAGGGATCGACTTTCATAGCGCGATACCCACGCTCTACAACACGCAGCGCCGCGGCATGGAACTCTTCGGGCGTGCGCTCCACCTTGTACCAGCCATTGGCATAGGCTTTGATCTTGTCTCGAACAGCCCCCCCTAGCAAACGATAAACGGGTTGTGCCAACGCCTTACCCATGATATCCCAACAGGCGATCTCGATTGTGGCGATGCCCGAGCTAACGACATCGCTGCCGCGCATAAAATCTTCGATGAGCATGCGCTGCACCAGCCTCTCAACTTCGAAGGGATCGCTGCCAAGTACGTAACGGGGAACCGCCTGTTCGAGATAACCGAGCACCGCGTCAGTACGATTGACTGAACGCACTTCACCCACACCAGTCAATCCTTCATCGGTCTCCACTTTCACGAACGTGAGGTTGCGCCAGGCCGTGCCCATAACCATGGGAGTTACTTTGCTGATTTTCATAGCAGGGCTCCCGAATTATACATCTGTCTGAGTCCACTGTCCATCCACCGATCGCCACATCGATCCGGTCGGGTTGGCATCTTGCAATTCGGGCGGTAGATGACAGGCAGGCCGGTTTCAAGATGGGCCAATGCAACCAACTCTTCAGTTCGCGCCTCTACGTTGTCGGCAAACAGCTCCAAAAAATAGGCGACCCTTTCAGCCTGCATAACTCGAAACGCTGCGGCGGCTTGTTTTCCGGCTGCCAACGCTTGTTCTACTTCAGCCAAGCTGGATACCGGATAACTTTCAGGCAAAGGGGTTTTGTTTGAGGGGTTCACAGCGCTAAATGAACCGGCCGGATCCTGCGCTTGCCGCCATTCACCGGCAATGAGTACAGGTTGCAAAGACATCAAAGCATCTCCTAGCTGATAGTAAAGTGAAGTCACTATGCGAATACACGTTTCGTTCTCAGACGACGATGGATGGTAGGCCACAGATGATAGCAATTTCCGTCCTGAAGCTTGATCGTCATTTAGGGTTGAGTAGTCTGTAACAAAACGTCAGATGTGTTAAGTTTATCCCATTGTCTTTGAGCACAACAAATGACTGTCACCTGCGACTCAAGGTCGCGTTTGGTGACAGTCAGGCTGTGATTTCGTAATGTGATTGTGGTAAGGAAGCGTTGACGACGCCATGACTGAAGATTAAGGATTCACATCTTGGGTTCGCAAACTTGGTCTCGCCAGAAGTCATATCTCAGTCTTCAGTCTTCAGTCTTTAGTCTTCAATCTTTTGGCCCTTCATCAAGCAGCCAGCAGTTCCTTGGCCTTCCGAGCAGCACTACCGGCGTCAGATGCAAAGCCGTCCGCTCCCACCTTGTCTGCAAAGTCCTGGGTGATGGGGGCGCCGCCGACCATGACCTTGACTTGTCCGCGTACACCCGCCTCTTCCAGCGCTTCGATGGTGGCGATAATCGACTTGGTGGTGATGGTGAGCAGGGCGGACATAGCGATGATGTCGGGGCTGTCGTTGCTGATCGAGTCCACGAAGGCGGCGGGTGACACATCGGTGCCCAGATCGACGATCTTGAAGCCGGCGCCTTCCATCATCATGGCTACCAGGTTTTTGCCAATGTCGTGTAGATCCCCGGCCACGGTTCCGACCACGACTGTACC
>PIVW01000062.1 GCA_003353825.1 Chloroflexota bacterium | reverse complement strand
CTTCAAAGTTCCTCCGCCGCAGTGGCGGCCCCACAAGCAACGAGGGCGGCCATCGCTAGAGGCTTTACGCCTCATTCAACGATGGTGTCCTACTCCCAGTTGAAGTGCAGTCCTACCGTCTGGCCTATCATATCAAACAACTGCGCCGCAGGCATCCCGGTGTGGATATCATCGTGATCGAGCCCCGCAGTGATGATTTCCAAATGACCTTTTACAACATCATGCGCTACTCAGCCCGCGTGACTGTCGCCCAACATGGATTCGAGTCGGTCGCAGTGGATTTGGCCAATCAATACAGCGCATTCAAAGCCACACTGGCCCGCCATGGTATTCCGATTACACGGCGCTTTGTTATCGAGGAATTGGAAACGATCCGCGAGAGCGATAACGATATCGCGGTCGTGCGCGATATTCTGGAGAGCGACACTCATAATCGGGCCTCCTCGCTTAGCACAAGATCCCGGTGTACCCAATCTCTAAATGAAGTGCTGTCTGATCTCGAACATGTGATGGACAGGCTAGAGGCGCGACATACAGTTAGCTAGGCTTTCAATAGGAATATACTGTGGTTCAGCAGGCTTTCAAGTGGTTGACATAGAGTTGGGCGGAAACGTAAAACGTGAAAAATAATCTGGCATGACGACGTCACGTTTCACGTCTTCACGTTTTACAATTTGTCTACAGCCCTTTTTCTGCTAGCACCGTGGGATACAGCGCTTCTGCTTCACGAAACAACGGGGCTAACTGCATAGCCTTGAAGATAGCACCCTTGGTCTTAATCTGGCCGCCGAAAAAGGCATCGCGCAGGCGGACTTTTCCCAACCAGACCTGGTGAAGGAGGTCGGCGGTCATAAGAAGTGATATGTCTGGGCGGGCGCCATCCGCTTCAAAATGAAAACCAATGGGATGGGTACGTGCATTTAAACCGATGAAGGCTTGTGGTTCTGTGACGTTGATGTGGATGACGAGCCTGCTACGTGCAAAGTCATCTGTCGCACCTGGCTTGTTTGCCAGCCGCTGAAATAATTCGGTCATGACATCATAAAATGCGTGAGCATTGGGATAAAATGGCATAAGTGTGGTTAACCAAAAAACACTGATCGGCGCTGTTCCAAGCGGGTGTTGATCTGTTCTTGCACTTTATTTCGTACCAGGTCTGTGAGTTCAGAAATAAAGGCCGGGTTGTTAGCCAGCTCGGGGTCATATTGGCTGGTGTCGATGGGTTCTCCGACATCGATATACCATTTACTTGGTACGGGGACAAAACCGAGTAGTCCGAACCAGGGCCAAGTGGGCGTGATAGGAAATAAGGGGAAACCGATCATACGAGCAATGGGTTTGACATTGTAGAGCATAGGATAGGTTTCTTCAGCACCCACCACCGATACCGGGATGATCGGAGTCTGGGCCGCCATCGCCATTCTCACAAATCCGCCACGTCCGAAGCGAGCGAGCTTATATCGATCCTTGAAGAGCTTGCCAACGCCCTTATAACCCTCCGGAAAAACCAGCACCAACTCATCCTCAGCCAACAGACGCTCGCCATTCTCAGGGTGTGCCAGTACCAGGCCGGTTTTATTCAGAACTGTAGATACGAAGGGTAACGAAGGAAACCAATCGGCCACCATGGCACGGGTTAGGCGATGAGCGGCATGATGTTCACGTACACCATAAGAGATCATGGCCGCATCAAATGGCAAAACGCCCGAATGATTAGATACCAGCAGGGTCCGTCCGGAGTTTGGAATATTCTCGACGCCCGAAAATTGTATTCGCCAATAACGATTAAAGAAAAATCCGCCAATGAGGAGCATGTACTCGGCGAATTCTGGATCGTATCCCCAGGCATCTACTTCATATTGGCCCCGCAGCCGGCGTTTTAAAACATCTACCTGCGTTTCCAGAACAACCTGCAATACATAGGCGATCCCCTGCCATGTTTCTGCATCCAGCCATTCACTCTCTAGGAGATCCTGTAACCCACTGACAATCGCTGATCGAAGTTCAGGTGAAAGGCGGTCCAGGTTGTCATTGAGTGTTTGCACAACCTGATCGGATGTGACAGTACGTAAACTCTGATCAGGTTCATCCTGTTGTTCATTTTGTTCGCCCAGGCGGCGCAATTCATCTTGTGCTTGCTCGCGCCAGTCTGTATCGGTTTCACCGGCGTCCTCAACCGCCGCGGTCGTGGCTGACTCGACCGGCAGAGCCTGCTCTCCATCTTCGGCGATAACTTCGACTTTGGGCGCTGTCACCCCAGTCTCGGTCTTCTCCTCAGGTTCCGTGTTCGGCGCATCAAAATCGATATCGATTGAGTGCGCGCTCTCTGCATTCTCTGTCATACCTTGTGCCTCCAACGCCAGATGTACATAGCAATTACGCCGAACCGACCTGCGCCTGCAATTTGCAACGCTCACCTGACTGGATGATCGCCGCACATCGGACACTTTGGCCGTTATCGTTCATGGTCTCTTTTCCGTCAATCACTTGCAGCGCCTCTAAGATCGGAAACAGCCGCATGCGTACGACGTTTAGCCTCTACAAATAGGTGCTGTGTTTGCACTACATTGTCATATCTGTCTTGGGCAAAGCGATAGGAGGTGTTGGTCTCATAGCGGTGTTTGCGCAAGGCCTTGCCAAATCCCGCAACCGTGGTTTCCGCATCCTCCGTTGGTTCAAATGTCAGATCCTGTATCATGCGTTCGGTACTCGCCACCCATGAATAGCGCAAGTTATCGAGGGGCAAAGGCGCCAGATCGTCAACTCGCCGGCTGAGCAATCGCCCCCAACGTAGGCCCGGATAGGCAAAAATATGGAGCGTTGGACAGGGGGCGGCCCCTGCCAAGGCCAGCGCTTTTAGTAGCGGCATCGGGTCGGGTGTCGCCACATTGTAGACACCACTGAAGTCCGACATGATGCAATGCCCTAGCACTCTGAGCACGTCATCATGATGGATGAATTGCGTCATCGGATCGAAGCCGAGTAAGGTTGGGGGCATGGGTACAGCCAGGAAACGCGCCATAGGGGAGGCTATCCCACCTCCCAGGATATTCGCAAAACGCAAGGTCGTAATCACTATATCGGGGTGCTGGCGTCGGAAACCATTGACGAAGGTTTCGATTTCGCGTAACTCTTGAATGTAAGCATAGGGGGCGGGACCTCGTAATTCAGTTTCCTCTCTTATAAATGCAGGATTATCGGCATTGGCGCCGTAAACAAATGTGCTGGAAGGGATGATGACTTTATGTACCCCGGCAATGGCTGCGGCCCCAAGCAAGCGCATGGTCCCCAGTACATTGCTATCAAAAACCTCTTCGGTGCGACGCTGACGCCAGCGAAACGAGCAATGCAAGATCGCATCCACCTTTTCCACTTTGAATAATTCAGACAACAAGGGATTGCGTATGTCGGCCTCGACATATTCGACACCCGGAAAGGGCTTGGTCATGGGCTTGATGTCGATCCCCAGCACCCTCACGCCGAAATTACTTGCCAGGCGCGCCATGCGTCGTCCCAGTGGGCTAAAGAGGCCGGTGATGGCAAGTGTGTTCATGATAGGGGCATTTCCTTACAATGTGAAGTCGTGCGTATTGCGTTCGGCCTCATCGGCAAACAATTCTCAATCCAGTGTAAGTTACGCAACACGCAGCCTTGTCCTGAGCGAAGCCGAAGGGACGCAACACGCACGTTTACAAAGGGGATGATTCCGCTTGCCAAAGTGAAGTATGTCGGTGCATCGATTATAGGTGGTACATGGTTGAGGCGTCAAGGAGGTCAGGCAAGTGTTGCTCTTAGCTCGGACAATTTTACCTCCATAGCCGCGCGCCCTATCTGTATCGATTGCTTGCCGTGGAAGCGCAACATACTGTAACCGGTGAGATCGGGCCGCACTAGCACATCGGCGCTGTCTGGGTCGTCACCCGCCTTACACAGAGCATGCCCAAGTACTGTTAAGAAATACCCTTCCCGACCGGCCGGAAGGTAACTGGGTAACCCGAAAAGATTGACTGCTAACACCACATCCACGCCCAGCGACCGTACAGATTTGATTGGCAGATTGTTGACGATCCCACCATCTACATATAAGTGGCCGTCGATTTCGCATGGCTGTACCAGCGGCGGGACGGTCGAACTGGCTCTAACACAAGGGGCGATCCTGCCTTCAGTGAATATCCGTTCTTCTCCGGTGAGGGCATTTGTTGCATTGCACACAAAGGGTATTTTTAGCTCAGCAAAGGTGATATCACCGAGCCAGTTCACCACAAATCGTTCCAGGGGTACGAATGAGATGAACCCCCGGTTGGGCCAGGCAAGACGGGCGATATTTTGCCAATTGATGCGGTGTGAGACGGCTGTAATCTCCATCACCGAGCGCTTGGCCGCTACAGCAACGCCCACAAGCGAGCCTACACTGGTACCCGCCACAGCATGTACCTTAATTCCCGCCTCCTCCAACACCTGCAGCACGCCGATGTGGGCCAGGCCACGAGAACCACCCCCCCCCAAGGCCAAACCTAGTCGTTTGCGTTGTTTGAACGCCACCTGCTCAACAGCGTCATCTGCTGACATGATCTGCAAGGAGTCGTTCTCCCCACAATTCGTCGACGAAGACATCAAGGCCGAGCGCATTCAATCGCTCGGGATTCGGCTTCCCATTGGCTGGATCCCAATCTTGTACGTCGTAGTAGTAGGTCAATAGTTTTTCGATATCTGGAGCGTAGCCTGGCGTGGGTCCGTCTTCGAAGGCTTTTAACAATGGTTTTGGCAACGTATCATCGGATCGGGTCAGGCCGAAGCGAAAGTTGAGTACCCGTTTCAGGTGGAGAATACGTTCGCCAGTTCGTGTCAAGTCGCGAGGTGACCACTGCCAGCCTGTGATGCTCGCCCATAACGCCAGCAGATCAGGGATTGGGATCGTTTCGAAATGGCAGAGGATGGCGCTGTTCGTAAAGGCGCGAAAGGCCATGATGTTGGCAACGACCTGGACTTCGTATCGGGTTTCTTCAAAAGGATCGCCACAGATAATGCCAATTTCGGAGCATTCGTGGCCTAACCCCCAGTGGTACATATCACCCGACATGTGGTCGGCCCCGCGTGGCGCCACAGCGTAAACCAGGCCCTGTCCGGCGCTGGCTCGCACTTCATGGAAGGGCAATTCCAGTTTGTTGACATGCACGGCCAGATCAGGCACGCCCAGTGCCTCTCCAACCCGCGCCGCGCCTTGAGCCAAGAGATCGCCGAATCCTCTACGATAGGCTATCTGCTCGATCAGTGCAAAGGCCGGTTTTGCATCTCCCCAGCGCAGTTCCAATCCCCCTGTTGTTTTTAGATCGATGATCCCGGCTTCGAATAAGGAATAGGCAAAGGCTATCGTCGAACCACAGGAAATGGCGTCGAGGCCGTAGCGATTACAAAGATGCCCTGCATAGGCGGCATCCTCGAGACTGTCGGAATCGATCATGGGACCAAACGCCACCGTTGTTTCAAATTCCGGCCCATCGACGTGCCCCTCGACCCGTCCTGCCAGCTCGATCTCTCGTCCACAAGCGATGGGGCAGCGGAAGCAGGGAACATGGCGCTTGAGATAATGGTCGCTGAGATTTCCGGAATTGATGTGATCCTCGATACCGCCAAGTTCATTACTGCTGTAGTAGCGTACCGATACATCTCCGCTAATGGGTCCCATATCCATGCCAATGAGCGTGCCGCCGATGCGGAACATCTGCATCTGGATATCCTCGATGACATGCGCGGTAACTTCGCGACTGATGGTTTTGCTAGCTTCTGGATTGGCAATAGACACTTTGGCGTGCCCGCTTACGGCAATAGCTTTGAGTCGTTTACTGCCCATCACAGCGCCCAGTCCAGTGCGTGCCGCAGCCCGCCCATGATCGTTCATCACCCCGGCGAAGAGCACCTGATTTTCGCCACCCTGGCCAATGCAAGCAATGCGCACACGCTTAACATCCATCAAGGTCTTGATCGCGTGCTGGGTCTCATACATGTCCAGACCCCAGAGATCACCGGCATCGTGAAGCGTGGGAACCACACCTTCCTTTATCTCCAGCCAGACTGGGCCGGCTGCCTGTCCGCTCAAGATGATGCCATCGTAGCCCGTGCGTTTTAGCTCCGGGCCCCAATAGCCTCCTGAGTTGGCCTCCCCGGTTAGTCCCGTTGCCGGGGAACGCGCAACCACCGAAAATCGGCCCGCCGCAGGGGTGGTGGTCCCTACCATGGGCCCGGTCATGAAGATCAGGGGATTGTCAGGCCCAAGTGGATCTGTTTCGGCATCTGCCATGTCGGCGAGATAGCGCGCGCCTAGACCACTACCTCCCACGAAGTTATGGGCGTAGTCTTCATTGAGAGGTTCTTCCCATATCCTGCCGCTGCTCAAATCGACACGCAGGAGCTTGCCCATATAACCGGGCAACTCGGTGGGTGGTGCAGGTGTATAGTGTTGAGGAATAGACATCGTTCTCAGAAATCAACTGGGCGGCCGTCGTAGGCATACTCGTACAGTTGCGTGAGTTCGTCATATTCGGGTACGCGTACGCCTGTCACATAGGTGCCGTCTCCTATGGCATAGTCGCACATCTGCTCGAGTTCGGTATCGAAGGTCATGCGATCAATGCCCAGTTCGGCGATGGTGAGGGGCTGGTCAACCTGCCGTTCGAGGTTGCGAATGGCAGCGATCAGCGCGACCGCCGCTTCCTGTTCGCTGCCATGCCCCGCCGGTAGATGCAGGGCATGGGCAATATCCCGGTAGCGACAGAGTTCATATTCCTTGGCCATGTACTCCATTGTGTAAGGTAAGAAAAGAGCGACGCTGCGCCCATGAGGTTGCTTGAAGGCATTGCCGAATGCATGGCCCATAGCATGGGCCAGCGAGGCAAACTGCGAATTGGCAAAGCCCAGGCCGGCAATGGTAGCAGCATTGGCCATATGTTCGCGAGCTTCGAGATCGTGCGGATTTACATAGACCCTCGGTAGATACTCGAACACCAATTGAATGGCTTTCAGACATAAACCGTCGGTATAGACGTTGTTGAAGCTGGTGATATAGCCTTCGACCGCCTGCGTGAGCGCGTCCAGACCGGTCTCAACTGTAAGACGAGGGGGTAGGTCCAGGGTCATGCTTGGATCCACAATTGCAATCGTCGGCACAACTTTGGGTGATGCCACGGCCAGTTTGAACCCCTCCTCCTTCATCGTTACGACAACAGCGCCGGTGACTTCGGCGCCGGTGCCCGCTGTTGTAGGAATGGCGATCAAGCGTGCACGCTGCCCTGTTACCATAGCTGTAATCGGTGTGATTCCATCCAAGGGAAGATCTGGATTCTCGTAGAGCGCCCAAACCCCTTTGGCCGTATCCATAGAAGAGCCGCCTCCCAGGCCGATGATCCACTGCGGATCAAATACTTTGACATCCTCCAGTGCACGATAAATGGTCGTATCGGAAGGATCGGGCTCAACTTCAGAGAAGCAGCCGATCTCCATCCCAGCTTTGCGCAAATAAGCGGCTACGCGCTCGCTAAATCCCAGATCGTGCAGAATCGGATCGGTGATAATGAAAGCTCGATCGCCCGTAAGCTCTTCCAGATAGCTGAGCGAGTCTTCTCCGAAGATGATCTCAGGTGAATGAAAAAACCACATCGGTCAAGCTCCGTCAGGATACACGGTATCGACACTGCCGGCGGCAGCCACCAGATCAAGCGTGGCCTTGATTGAGCGCATGACTTTACCTAAGTTCCCTTTCAGTTTGAGCTTTCGCCCAACGAGAGCTTTGATCGGATCAAGTTTGCCGTCAAAAATCTGACGAAAAACATTCATCGTCCCTTCGATGATGAACTCAGGCTTTTTATCATCATCACCTTTTACAACATAAGCGTCTCGACACTCGCCATGCCAAAGGTCTAAGTAGAATGTAACCGGGTCTTCCAGGGCTCCACCGGCCGAAACGACAAAATAGAAGTCGCCCTCCCACTTGGCGGCGGATTTCTGGTACGATTCGCTAGTATTGACAGATTCTTTGAATGCGGCGACCCAATCATCACTAGGGAAGAGATAAGCCATGGAAACCTCCAAAATGTGAGTGAACATCGGTTGGTAGGATTATGACGCAGTGCGTCGCGAGAGTATAGCACGAGGTCAGGGGCTTGGCTAGTGTTCGACATATTGTTCGGATGAAGTGCTATCTGATGTCAGTTCGGAGTTCAGGGTTCCTAGTATCGTATATAGAGTCTGCAACCACCAGCCAGGTGCCCATAGACCAGAATGCGCTTGAATTCGTACAGCATTTCCGAGACAAGGCAAGCTACACGAAACGCCGTACCGGAAAGTCGAACTCAGGTTATCTACAATCTGAATACTGCATCTGTCGAGACCCGGGCATTCATCCTTTTCGACTCCGGGACAGAAACCAGAAAATACCCGCCGATGCCATAATACCCAGGCCCGGTAGAATGCAGAGTGCGACCATGCCAAGCACTGTATCAAGCGTGTCGTCGACCGCTGGTGTGATCACAATCGCCAAGCCAAACAGAACCAGTATCAGTCCCACCACAATGCCAAGAATGGCTATCATCTCGTGGTTTTGCAATGTCTTGTCTCGCCTGCGGCTCACCCGGAATGCCACATAGGCCAGCAAGAGTATGACAATGGCAGGGCCAAAAAAGCAACCTCTGCTAATTTGCCAACCGGTAGCAAAAGGATCCAGCGCTTCGGCCGTGGGTTCTGGGGGGGCGATTGTGAACAGAACGCCACAGGCGCTGCAAAGAAAGGCAAATACCAGAAAGACCAGTGCCAGGCCCTGCCAACTGCGTCGTGATAACTGCATAATTGCGCTCGCTCCTGACTACGGTTGGAGGAGAATTATTCTCCAATACCATAGGTAATTCCAACACGCAGCGTGTGCATATGATGGCATGATCCGCATAATATCGACACCATTGTAGCGCCGACTCTGCAATAAAGAGGAGTCATATAACACATATGTAAAGTAGTCGCTTAACCTATCAGAGTTGAAGAACTTACCGTAGCCTATCGCGAGGAACCGGTTCTCCGGGATGTAGATATGCACGCGCCCACCCGACGGTTCCCTTATGGTTATTGTCGGCCTGAATGGTGCCAGTAAAAGCGTGTTGATCAAGAGTATGCTCGATCTCGTGAAACCGGCTGTCGGTCGAGTACAAATTTATGGCAGGTCCTACAAACTCGACTTTGGCCAAAATATATTCAAGTTTCAGCGGCCTATGGGATGAGCAATGCCTAAGTTGGGAAAAATGACTCCACCGAAAAAAGGTCTTAGAAGGTGACAGATCACAACGCTTATACAATTGTATTACTGGTCATGGGTATTGTCAGCGATCGGAGGCATATTGCCAATAGACGGCAGTAGAGGCCATACCGAGGCCGTATGAAACATGTCAGACGCCGAAAACGGTCGAAAACTGTAATGGTCAAGAGTTGCTTAGTATGCGGGAAATGCCCATTGTGAGGCATTTATCCATAAGGTTGTGCCGATTCGCGCAATCAGCTAAGTTGCCCGACGTACGTGACGGGAGGCTTCCTATTCGACTAACCTTTGACCGCTACAAATTAAGCATCCATTTTGGTCAAAGTTGAGTTGCTATTATCCTCATCCACATCAGTGTTCTCGGCCTCTCCCTCGGACTGCGGCGTCGGCCAATACCCGACAATGTGAGAGGCCGATTCGTAGATGTGCTCGTAAAGAATCTGTTTTGCTGTAGCTTTGTCCTGGTTGGCCATTGCGGTCACCAACGTTGGGTGGGTGCCCACAACCTCGTCCAAAAATGTGTATATCTCGTGCCGCGTGTGTACACAGCGTTGCACACCCACTTCGATCTGTTTCCACAACTTGAGCACCAGTTCGTGATCGGCTAATCGTACGATATACTCATGAAACGCAAGATCGGTTATTGCCAGCCGTTCTGAATCCTGCTCGTGGACCGCGATTCGCATCGTCTCCACGATTGCATTTAGCTCTTCAAGGTCCTCAGGCTGCAGACGATCGATCGCCCGTTCAAGAGCCAGCGACTCTAGCGCTACACGTACCGAATACAACTCGTCCACATAACTCCGGGTTAGCGGTGTTACGATCACTGACTTGTATGGCGTGCTCTGCACCAAGCCCTCTTGCTCGAGTATACCAAGGGCTTCGCGCACCGGGCCGCGACTCACCCCAAGACGTTCAGCGATCTGCACTTGGTTTACTTCAGCACCCGATGGCAGGCTACCATTGATGATGGACTGCCGCAGAATTTGGATTACATTCTCTTTGAGGGTACGGGGTGTTGTGGCTGGAATATCTATGCTGTTCATAATTTTTCCCATTTGCTTGAAACAACTCTAAATGTGGGGAATTCCAACGCATTCTTGTTGCCTTTTCGAGGTCAATTTGTCCGCAAGGGCTGTAGACAAATTCCAGAATCTGGTTACAAAGTGGCGGTCACGGCCCAGATGTTTCGCAAAGAATCCTCACTACCAGACTCGGTTTTCGTTAAAGGTAGACATGATCTTCTCTGATTTTAGTACGAATATTGTTTATGTGATCTCGGCTTCAAAACCAGCTCTTGAACTGCAATTACAGAAGCCCAATGATTGACACAGACTACAAGATATGATATAAATCAGTTTGCTGAATCTGTCAACTGTTGACAGTCAGCAGTTCGGCAATGGCAACGATTGTCGGTACACATCTCTCTCGGTAACAGTTGCTTCTTTCCATCGATTATTGGCAATACCGCAAAATCTACTACGGCAGTAGGGAGATGAAAGGACGCTCGTGCAAATACTGCACCGTTATCCCCAGTTTGGCTGGTTTTTTGTTTCTGAAACCGTGGCATTATTCGCCGATTTTCATTTGGAATAGTGCTCCGTAGTAACTTTTGCGCTACTGCGATTATTGTATTTCAACGGTGTGTATGTTCGTCGACAATCGACAAAACAAACGGACCGTGATCTTCGGGTTCATTCGTGCTGAAAAAACTATTCTTCGGCAGATCTCAAAATTACAGATTCACGGTCTCTCAAAAGAGGAGGTAATCACCAGGATGGCCAAATCCCGCACCATAGACGCGATACTCCAACGTCATGTCATCAACGATCTATTGCTGGCGCCAGCCTTGATGCCCATTGGCAGCTCCCCAAAAGACCTCTCTGCTGACCAGCCGACGATGCCGCTCGACCCGGCAATCGTCGACTACGTCACTGAGCGATTACAGGCTGGGGAGACCCATTATGTAGATGTACCGGGCATGCCTGCCTTGCGACAGGTTCTGGCAGAGCACATGCAAAGTGCCGGCTTATCCGGTATCGAAATCGCCAACGTGCTAGTCACGGCAGGCATGCAGGAAACACGGTTTCTATCGATCCAAACCTTAGGCACTCTACTCGGCCCCGTTGCCCTTCCCGAGGTCGTGCATCCGGGAGCGCGCAAGGCGCTGGGGATCCGACCACTGGAAGCGACCAGCCCACTACCCACAGATCGGGAGGCTGGTTTTTTACCGACAATAGCAGGTATCCGCCAGGCTCTTGAAAATGGCGCCAAGGTTCTAGTCCTGGAGTCGCCAGTGCGATTGACCGGAGCCGCCTACGGCGCGGAGGCTGTGGCCGAGATCGCCCGCCTTGCTGTCCAACATCAGGCAGCAGTTATCTGGGATCAGGGGATGGCGCCATGGGTAGATGGCTATCGGTCGATCTGGCACGAACCAGGTATGGAAGAACAGGCGGTGGTACTGGGCGAGGCTTTCCCGGGCATCGGGTTAGAGCCGCTCTATATCGGCTACGTGGTCTCCAATCCCGACTGGATCAAGAAGATCAGTCGCGATAAGCAAGCTATTTCCATCTGCACAAGCACGACGGATCAGCTTTGCGCCACCAAGGCTGCCGAGCTTTTCCCGACGCTTCACGAGCAGCAGTATCAAACCCTCGCCCCCTTCCATCAGCAAGCTGTCGCCGCATTGAACGGCATGACGCTTGCGGGTGACTCAGTTAACGTTGTCGCCGTCGGGTTGTCAGATATCATGGCTGCCCCAGCCCTGCGCAGAAGTGGCTTCGGCTTTGCGGATGGGACAGACTTCGGCGTCCGGGGGGTCATCCGATTGTCGGTCACACCCGACAATGCCATCGCCGACACACTTGAGCTACTGAAATAGACCTGTCGTTTTAGGAGGATCAACTTGAATACCAACCAGACAAAGCAGGCGGCTAATGCTGCCTTCAAGAAACAAGAAGAAGGTTCGGCGCTGATGTATCGACTTTTTGACGAGGCGGGACAATATAAGGATATTGTACCGCTGGGTCGTGGAGACCCTGACTTCGATACTCCCTCCCACGCTATCGAGGCTGCTCGTCAGACCATGCTCCACCATGCTGATGAGTATTCGCCACCTGAAGGGATTTTGGCATTGCGTGAGGCTATCGCACAGCGAGTCAAGGCGCATAACGGCATCGACATTGACCCTGCAACCGAGGTTTGCGTCACTAACGGCGGGGTCGAGGCCATACGGCTGATGAATCTCACCGCGCTTAATAAAGGGGATGGCTTGCTTTTCCCCGAGCCGAATTACAACTCATACCGGGACTCCCTGCGTTTCGCTCGCGGCCTCCTACAGCCAGTGCTTTGCGAATCCGAGGATGACTTCCGCATCCGCCCCGAGCGCATGGAGACAGCCATCACCGAACGCACCCGGGCCATGCTACTGATCTCGCCCGGCAATCCCAACGCCAATGTCGTCTCGCCCGAGGACATGGAGGCGATGCTGGACATCGCAATCCGTTACGACCTTCTGATCCTGGCCGACGATATCTACGATACCTTCATTTTTGATGACTTCGTCCACGCAACAGCGGCCGCCTTACCAGGTGGCAAGGAACGCACCCTCACCCTTAATGCCGTTTCCAAAGCCTATGCAATGACCGGCTGGCGGGTAGGTTGGGTGGTCGGTCCGGCCGATCTTATGGCACGCTTCAAGCAGCTAAAGCAAGCTTTGAGCGGTGGTTCTTCGATCGTCAAGCAACACGCCGCCCTGGCAGCCCTCACGGGCCCACAGGATTCATCTCATATGATGACAGAGGTGCTCACCAAACGACGCCAATTGGTACTGGATGCCTTGGATGAGATGGGCTTGCCCTATGGCATACCTCAGGGTGGCCAGTTCCTCTTCGCCGACGTCAGCGGGACAGGCATGAAAGACGTCGACCTGGCATTCAAGCTCTTGCACGAAGGCCATGTGTTGACAATTCCCGGCTCCTGTTTCGGGGCGCCCAATGAGAACTATATCCGCATCGCTTTCCTGACCTCACAAGAAAATCTGCAAGAGGGCATGCGTCGCTTTAAGGTCGTCCTCGACGAGGTTAGGGGCAATGGCTGAAGTATTGGCCGGGAAGGTCGGGAAAGGGTCTGTGGTACGAGACAAACAGGCTGTGTGCAGCAGTTCGCACCACCTTGTCACTGACACGATGCTACAGGTGATGAAAGAAGGCGGTAACGCTGTTGATGCAACCATTGCCGGAAGCATGATCCAGGCTGTGGTAGAGCCGCACATGACCAACCACACGGGCAGCGTCTCTTTTCTCTATTGGGAGGCTGCCACGGGCCGCACATACCAACTGAACGGTTCAGGAACCCTGGTTCCTGGCTTGCCCCCTTTCCGGCCTGTTCCCGGACTGCCCGAAGTGCATCTCTCTGGGCCTGATCACAACCCCTGTGCCTGCATTCCCGGCTTCATGCCCTCGATGGCGGCGCTGCACGAACGCTTCGGCAGCAAATCATGGGGCTATTTATGCGAGCCAGCGATCGAGGCGGCGGAGGAAGGGCATATCATGTCATCCTTTGAATACGCCGCCCTGAAGGCAGATCTCCGTCTCTACACCTATTTCCCGTCAGGGCGGGCACTATATACGCCGGACGGATTTTTACCAGATGTGGGTGAACGCTTCCGGAATAAGGACCTGGCGGAGACACTGCGGAGGGTAGCAACTGAGGGGCCAGCCTATTTCACCGAAGGTGATTGGGCAAAACATTTTGTTGCAGCCGCAAACGAGTTGGGCTGGCCAATTAACCTGGCACACATGATAGCTATACCACCCCAGTGGGTCGATCCGCTGCGCTATGAACACCGGGGAGATGAGGTCATTCAGTATTACCCGCCTCAGCGAACCGGTGTTTTCAGCGCCCTGGTTCTTGGCATCTTGAAGCAGTTCGACCTCGGCTCTTTGGGCCACTACGTCGAGACGGCCAAAGCACTCTATGTGATGGCGCACGCGCTGCGTTACGCCCATTGGGAATTGGGCATGCTGCGCGATCCGGACGTATTCGAGGTACCTGTTAACAGATGGCTGTCGTCTGAATTCCACGCTAGTGTGGCCGATATCATTTGGCGCAGTAAGCCAAAGAAGGACCTGAGCGAACACGTGCGCATCATCGCCGGGAACGCTGCGCTAGCTGCCGGCGGCATCAACCCCATCTCCGCCAACGCACAACACCAACCCTCAGGTAGTTGCGAGTTGAGCATCGTTGACCCGGCGGGCAATTGGGCGCAGTCGATGAATACGCTACAGGCGGGCGGCATACCAGGTATCGTCGTTGATGGCGTGCCCATGATTGGCAGCCACGCCAAAACCACCATGGCCGCGCCTATGGAGGGATGGTTCGCGGGCGGCGGCAGGATGAGATCGATGATCGGCAGCACCATTGTGCTGCGCGAGGGTCAGCCCTGGCTGGGGTTGGGTACCCCCGGTTATGTATACTGTACGATCCCGCAGGTGCTGACCAGCATCCTCGACTATGGCATGGATCCGTATGAGGCATCGGTGTTGCCGCGCATGTTCCCCCTGTATGATGACTACGTGCTTGAAATCGAGAGCCGTATCCCGTCGGAAGTCGCGGCCGGTCTTGCCAGAATGGGAATCCTATTGCGACCCCTGGAGCCCTACAACACCAGTATGGGTTCCTTCCAGATCAATTGGCGAGACCCGAAGACCGGCTTGCTCAACAGCAGCGCCGACCCACGCCGCGTGGGGATGGCAGCAGGCTTCTAAACATCAATCCAGGCCCCTGTGTCCACCGAACGTCGGATAGCATCCACCAGCAGATGCATGCGGTAGCCATCGCTGAAATCCGGGTGGATGTTTATCTCGCCGCGGTGGGCGCTCGCCAGCGCTACGAGGGCCTCCGCGATGTTGTAGCCCGTCTCATTTTTGCTCAGGGCGGGCACGCGGTAGAAATGGGGCGGTACCGGGATCTCTTCCAGTTCAGGTTCCCCTCGAACAGCTTTGAAAAGGCGAGTGGGCGTGTAGGAGACGTAGCGGGGGGACTGGATCAAGACCTGACCCTGATCCCCGAAGATCTGTAGCCGGAAGCCCGATCGCTGTGTTCCAATATTGCTGACGTGGATCACACCCTGCACCCCCTCCTCCATCCGTGCCAGCACAGCCACGGTGTCTTCAGCCGTCCAGTCGAACGGCTCTCCGGTGTCGCTATAATAATCACCTGGTATTAGTGTATCTGCCATGCCACAGACTGACGTAATCTGGCCCAGAAGAAATTGAGTCGGCTCGGTGGCGTGGGCCAAAGCGATGTTGAGTGCGCCGCTTCCCGACTCCCTGGTAGCAGACCACCAATGATCGGAGCGAACTTGGAAGCGAGGCAGAAAGTGGGTGAGATGAAAAAAGAGGGGACGGCCCACCAGGCCCCCTTGCAACAGTTCCTTTAGATACTGTACACCGGGCGAGAATCGTCCCTGCATGCCCACTACCGCGACCGCCCCTGGTACGCTGCCCAGATCTGCCAGTTCACGCGCTTCATCCAGGTTGGAGGCCAGCGGCCATTCGCAATAGACTGTTTTGCCTGCCGCCAGCGCTGCTTTGGCGATAGGGTAGTGCGCCTCCACGGTGACGGCAATGGTTATCAGGTCGATCTCCGGGTCGCTAACCAGCTGGTGATGGTCGCTATAGTATTTGGGCGCCCCCCACATGGCCGCCGATTTTTCGGAAGTCTCGGGGTGCGCTGTGCAGATGGCGGCAAGCTGTACTGTCGGCGATGCCAACACCGCCGGCAAGTGCGCTCTTGCGCCGAATCCGCGCTTGTATATATCGGCGCCTACGACTCCAACTCGAAGTTGTTCGCTTGTATTGTTCATGATTGGTGTAGTCCTGGTTCGCTCAGATTGTTAGCTTCACATCGGAACTAAAACCGGCTCACGGATTGACACAGATCTCGACTGATACGTAATTCGTGAGACGTGGCTTGGAAAGAACCGCTATTAGAGTTTATTGGGGATCAGCCCAAAGCAGCATCCTTTGGCACCAATAAGTGGGCAAAGGATGCTGTGTGCAAGTCCACATCCTCCTCCAGATCGCCGATAATGGTCAGGAAACGATTGCGCGGGATCACCGGCCAGAGGCGGGCGCTGTGGAGTAAATAGCCATCATCGGGGATCAGGATGTCGCCCAGCTTGGCGCCGGTGAAGGGGTGGTACATGGTGCCGTACACATCTCCCTTTTGAACCGGCATCCCAAAATCGGGACCCAATTCTGGATTGCGCAGGAAATAACCCTGATAGGAACCACTGAACACCTCGTGGGTGATGCGCCATACCTTGGCACGCGGCTCATTGGTCACGATCTTGCCGTCCAGCATCCCGAACATGACCATCACGTTGAGGATGCCCCGCTCGCACTGGTCGACGAATGTTTGGCCGCGATAGCGCCAGTCAGAACCACCGCCGATCTCGACCGAGATGGATGGGATATCATGCTTGAGCGCCACCTCTTCAAAGGTACCAGGCCATGGCGTCTCAGAGAACACATCTGCCAGGCCAAAGGCGAGCCCCATCTCCCTACTGCGTTCGATAACTTCTGGTTTCGTGCCCTCCAGATGCGCCTCGTAAAAGGTATAATAGACTAGACCGTCGGGCGTGCCCGAGTGGATGTCGATGAAGGCGTCGGCCCTGGCGACCACTTCCTGGAAATAGGTGTAGGCTAGCCGTTGGGCAGCTGTACCGTTGGGATCACCGCCGTCCTGACGATTGAGGTCCTTGCCGTCCCACATCACCTGACGCTGTTGAAATTCATATCCTGAGGTGTTGACCACAGGGATTGCGATCACCGTACCTTTGATCTGGCTTACATCAATATTGCGCAGGAACTGACCGATGGCAACACTGCCAACGTTTTCATCACCATGGAGAGCAGCATCGACGACCAACGTCGGACCCTCTTCAGGGCCGCACAGGATGGTGAGCGGTATACTGATGGGCAACTCAGAAACGGTTCGATCCACCTCCAGGTAACCAAACGTTCGCTCACCCGGCTTGCATTCGATATTACCGATCTTCATGATCCCTTCCATTGCGACTGATGACGCAGAATGCTGAGTATAATTGAGTTATGTGAGATTTGAACCGGGGCTTTACCAGATGTTGTGCTAGGTCTGCGATGAAAGCCACGGCTACGGAATTATGAATCAGATGGTTGCTGTATAATATAATACCTTCGCCAATTTCGTTACGGCACCAAAACAGACAATTTGGTGGAGAGAAAGTGTCAAAAACTGATCGTTTTCAAGGCATTCATCCCTATTTTTGTTCGATATTTGCCCTGTT
>PIVW01001158.1 GCA_003353825.1 Chloroflexota bacterium | reverse complement strand
TGATAATAGAATAGGAATAGATAGATAGACGGACGAACGGATCGACAGGCCCGGAGATGAATAGAATCAGTAATTGTGAGAATTAGGGTGAGTAACACCTGTTAGCCAGACCGATAGATGGATAGACCGATAGACCGATAGATAGACGACGCGTCGAAAATCTATCTTGCGATGTGGTTATGTTGAGTTTGTGCTGAGTGTTGAGCCTGATCCCAATTGAGAAAGCAATCAGGTGATTCAGCGAGTTTGAATTTGTTGTGAGCAGTTAACGAAAGAAAGAGGTGAACAATGGTCGTTGGGGCGACTCTTCCGACGTGTGAACAGGCTGGCGAGAAAAAGCACAGCCAACGTTTCCCATCATTTCTCATCGCGGTACTCGCCATGGCGACCGCCGTTGCAGGGTTTGCGCAGCCGACACGGGCCTGGGAGTCCGAAGAAGGGCGTGTGCAGGTACATGGTTTTGGCGAAGTTCAGCTTCGAACCATGAACAAGAACCTCAAGGAAGAATGGGACCTGGCGCAGTGGTACAACATCCTCAACGTTGAGATCGAGGCCGACCTTCTACCCGATGGTCTGGGGTTCATCGAACGCGCCACTGCCTTTGTTCGTTTAGAAGCTCGATACGATTGTGTGTATAGCGATGGTTGCGGTGCCTTCAACCCGGGCTCTTTCAGTACGAGCGACCGACGATTGGCAGAGCGTATGGCCAACGCCCATCGCAGTGGATACTCAGGGGATCGTCTGGTGATGGTGCCCGACGACGGGGATCCCACGACGCAGTCCCATGCGCCGGACACACGTTTTTATCATGGCGTAAATGTGGAGGACGTAGAGAGCTACGATGGTTTCGTCGATCCCCTGCCTGGCCAGACCCTTGGTTCCCAAACGCAGAACGTCAACTCCAAGCTGCCCTCGGGTTCCAGTCAACCGGCGCGGGCCTGGCAATTGCCCGGCATCGGCAGCGTCTTTGCCATGCATGGTTCTGATAACGTTCCCGAG
>PIVW01000506.1 GCA_003353825.1 Chloroflexota bacterium | reverse complement strand
TTGCTCTTGCGGGTTCATGATGACCTCTCTGATGATGTGGCGATTTTCAGAAAGGTTTGCTCATGAACCCGTTTCCGTCAAGTTTCGTCATACTCCCAGTTCAACTGCGGTGCTACCGCGGTGTCGGACCTGTCGATTTTTATCACAAAACAGTTGGCGCCGTCGTTATCGCGGATTCAACACCCGGTATTTATCGGGAACCACTCGGCAGCGAAGCTGAGAGGTCTGAAAATTAAAATGCAAAATGCAAAGTGAAAAAGGCAAAAGCACCCTCTTCTGAAAATGCAACCCGCACGAAAACATCCCCTACTTTTGCCTTCTCCCTTTTGCCTTCTCCTTTGGCCACTAATCTCCCAAAAAGCTATCAAGCGAATACAAACGTAACGGACAAGCATATGCTAGAAAACAGCCACCTTTACCAGGAAATCCATGAACAACCTGGTGTACTTGCCCAGGTGTTCCAACATGAGCGAACAGCTGCCGATCGACTGGCGGCCGAAATCCGGAGGCGTGACATCGACCATGTGGTGATCGCGGCCCGCGGCACAAGCGACAATGCCGCCCGTTACGCCCAATACCTGCTCGGGTCGGTGAACGAACTCCCGGTCGGATTAGCCACTCCCAGTCTTTTCTCTATCTATAATCAGCCCCCCAAATTCGGCAACGCCTTGGTGATCGGCATTAGCCAGAGCGGCAAGAGCCCGGATATCGTCTCGGTATTGGCAGAGGCGCGGCGGCAGGGCGCGCTCACTACAGCCATTACCAACATTGCCAAGTCTGATCTTGGACAACAGGCCGACCATGTCCTGCAACTGCATGCCGGTGTAGAACAATCTGTGGCCGCGACAAAGACTTATACAAGTGAACTGGCTGCCATTGCATTGCTCAGTACCCGGCTGGCCGATGATGCAGAAATGGATGCTGCACTGACAAAAATACCCGAAGCAGTGGCTCGAACCCTGGCGATGTCCGATGGCATCGGTACTGTGGCCGAACGGTATTGTTTTATGTTGGCATGTATTGTTATTGGCCGGGGCTACAACTATGCTACCGCCTTCGAACTGGCGCTAAAAATGAAGGAACTTACCTATACCATCGTAGCCCCTTACAGCAGCGCCGATTTCCTACATGGCCCCATGGCCCTGGTAGAATCCCGCTTCCCTGTGGTAGTGGTCGCGCCTTCTGGCATTATGTTGCCTGAGATCAAGCAATTTATGGGGTTCTTGTTAGAACGTGAAGCCGAACTGATCGTAGTCAGTGATGACAGCGATGCATTAGGTCTTGCACGCACACCCTTACAGCTTCCGCCGGGCATTCCTGAGTGGTTATCGCCCATAGCAAGCATTGTCCCGGGCCAACTTCTCTCCATGCATCTGGCGGATGTGCGAGATTACGATGTAGACAAGCCACGTGGTTTGCGAAAGGTCACAGAAACCCTATGATTGACACCAATGCTGAAACAAGCTTAGCTTAGGTAAATGATTCAACAGGATCTCGTTTGGTGCTAAATAACATGTGTTGCGTGTTGTGTGATGGATGTGTTAACGAAACACGCCTTTCTAGTAGGAGCCACGCAAATCCCGAAAGAGCCAGGTAGATTTGTGAACGTGTGCCGATAATTATTCTATGAAACCATAGCACAAAGCCTGAGTGAACGATCTTGACAGATTAGGCCTATCAGGCTAGGCTAAGTTAGCCTAATCCAGACGAAGGGATGTTCATATCATGACAGCAACTTGCCACGTCAATATCCAGGAAGCGAAGAATAATCTCTCAAAACTACTGGCGCGAGCAAATGCCGGTGAGGAGATTATCATTTGTAAAGCGGGGAAACCTTACGCCAAGCTCGTAACGATCGGACGATCGGCGCAACGTGAACTGGGCTTTTTGCGAGATTCCTTCAGCAAAGCTGAACTGGATGCTTTAGATAAAGCGCTGTTCGAGCCACTAGACGATAGCGAACTAACGTTTTGGTATGATGCGCCCGTTTTCCAAACAACCCAGTTTGCCGACCGTGAAGACCTGGATGAAAACGCAGAACAATGAAAGTATTGCTTGATACGCACGTCTTGATTTGGGCTTTGACCGATCCTTTGAAACTATCCCCACAAGCCGCCAACATTCTGTTGGACTCAAATACAAGTCTGCTTGTCAGCAGTGCGACAGTTTGGGAGTTGGGCATCAAGTTTCAAATCGGTAAGCTACCGCAGGTAAAACGGATTCTACCACGTCTCGAACACTCTCTGGCGCGTTTGGGCGCAGACGAATTACGCATCAATCATGCTCATGCCTTGAAGGCGTCATGCCTGTCGCCAGTTCATAGAGATCCGTTTGATCGTATGCTGGTTGCACAGGCTGTAATCGAAGGTGTGCCATTGATGACCGCTGATCAGGTTTTTCAAGGCTATCAAGTATTAACCGTATGGTAGAGCCCGACACATATCCCTCTCTCGCGTTTTTGACGATAAACATGCTTTATTCAGTGGCATGAGTGTCGACTGCTGAAATACCTACTGCAAACAACCCCCAACCCATAATGCATCCTCAACCAGCCAGGACAACCAAATGCCTCGGTAGGTGTTCAACCAAGGGATTTGCGTTTTCGTCGCAATAGCCAAAATGTAAGTGGCGGGTCCAGCCTTCTGCATAATCAAAGTTTGCAGACATGCGCCCCATCTCTCGATTCTCTAATTCGAGATAATCCAAATAGGAGTCGATCCCCTGGCTAACGTCCAGCCATTCTTTCTGGCTGCGATGGCGGGAAAGCATTGCACGCTTGGTTGCGAGGACGTCGCTTACATCTACGTACAGATCGGGTTCGACCGGCTGGCGCATAGGGGTGAGCAAGCCATGAGGCATACTATGATAAACTGTAACCGGCTTATCAACCGAAGGTGTGGGTGGATCGACGGCATAATTCGACATATCGCGGGCGAAAGCGGCAGTCAGCACCAGCCGGCACGTGTTCATGTGGTCTTCCATGTAATCTTGCGAGGGATGCGTGAGGATGATATCAGGTGCAACCTCGCGCATCACCGCTCCCAGCTGTTTTAGCAAAGAGGCGTTGTAAAAGATATCTAAGTCCGCACAGAGACTGTCATGGTAAACAGCGCCGACAAAGGCCGCAGCTTCCTGAGATTCTCGGCGGCGGATCTGCGCAATCGTCTCGGCGTCGTACTCAACGCTGCCACAAGACCCGTTGGCGACGGTCATGTAGTGAATCTCGTAGCCAGCCTGCTTGAGCAATATCAGTGTGCCGGCCATCGTGAATTCTATGTCGTCGGGGTGAGCTGAAATGGCAAAGGCAACTTTTGTCACGCTATTCTCCTAGACAAACTTGTCCGAATAAGTGAGTCGGCATGGTTCATTCTGCCGAGTTGGCATCTTTTCAAATCCAAGTTTACGATTGCGAACAGAATCAAAGATCAAGGACTAATGATTTCAGATTAGGAATTTCCCTGATTCTAGCGGATTCTGTGGTTACCTCTCATGGTGTCACCCAGAACGGGTTAAATACACAACCTTCACGGTTTCGAGACGCCAGCGAAGGGTCTCGCGGTCATGAAACGAGAGGTTCTTCGCTGGATTTGACTTATTATTGAGCATTTCTTCGTTAAAATCGATGAATTTACGATGTGTATTGGCTTCGCGAACCCGCTCAGAATGACACAGGCAGGATAGGAGTCGCATCCACAGAATCCACCAGAACTAGGAAAGAACTCTTAAGTCAGAACTACGAGAAGAGACTCAATACGCCGACGACAATCAAAAATGCACTAATCATAAGACCTCCTACAGCGTATCTCTTGATCTGATTTCTGCTAAGTTCTGGTTGCGAATCCCAATCTTGGCCCCATGAATAGAATCTATTGTAAATCCATCTGTACAATCCAGAATCAGGAGCGATTGAACCAGGATCACGATACATGCGGATAAACCAGACTAGCATCGCCAGTCCCAAAAACAATGCAACTAGTCCACCAAACTGGACTTTGGCCATTTTCCAAAATCGATTTTTTGCCAGATCACGGCCGCTACATATAGTACTAATAAAAAGATAACTACTCCATATAGACCAGTGTTATGTAG
>PIVW01000505.1 GCA_003353825.1 Chloroflexota bacterium | reverse complement strand
AGTCTTGTGTCAGCGCATAAAACACATGTTTGGTTTCCAGCGCCTTTTGGGGGATGGCCTCTAAGACGGAATCCATACCAAGATGGCAATCGACACAGGGGACGCGGGCATGGGGAGATGATTGATAGGCGACGAATTCAGGTGGCATAGTATGGCAGGTGGTGCCACAGAACTCGGTGCTGTTGGTGTATTCCCAGGCAGTTACGCCGGTAACAAAAACCACGCTACCAATGATCGCCAGAACAACAATTGTGCCCAGCGTATATTTCCAGTGTTCTCGAGCCAAACGAAAGGCTTTACGGATCATAAAGTGAATATCCTCGGCGGGCTATGGATAATCAAAAGTTTTTTGATTCATTACTCGGTTTAGAAAGTTGGTGACTATTCAGCCTGATGTCACTTGCTTGTCAGAGTAACTTTTATTCGAACGCAGATAACGTCGATCGAACAGATCAACGCAGATTATTTCAGAAGATCAGTGATAATCAGCGTTTATCCGCGTCCCATTTTGTCTTCCGCAAAAGGACGAATACTTGCAGGCTGAATTGATACGGCGGTCGTTAGTTATTGGGTGCACCTGAGAGAATCCAGGCACTAACCAATTCGAGTTCTTCGGGAGAAAGACGGGTGGGGTGTGCCTCCAAAGGCATGGATTGTACAAGCATAAAACGGCTCGTTTCAGGAATACCCGGTACAATCACAGGACCGCCCTCGCCACCTGACATCAGAGCAGAGAAATTGCTCAGATCCAAGCCGTCTTTGACATCATGACACTCTATACAGTTCTGTATGAGGGCAGGCATTATATCACGTGTGAAGCTGGGTAAGGCAATAACTTCGACCGTCGGTAGATCGCCTGTTTCGGTTTCCAAGAGTGAGTGGCATGTCAAACATGTCTCGTTGCCCAGCCCGATCTCTGCATGTATGTCTGTGTAAGGTGCAATAGCGCTTGCAGCGTGACAGGCAAAACAGTCATCGCGCCCATTCCCGATTGCATGTGGAATCGGTGAAGCCTCGGTCTGGTCCAACCAGAGTGCTTGCTCTTCCTCCGTTGAAAGTTGAGGTGTGGGTGTCGCACGCACAAACACGACCACTTCTTCGGGAAAAGGTGGAATGGTAGCAATGGCTGTCTCTTCGTAGGTCACAAAAATGACAAGGATGATGATGACCACAATACTGCTCAAGGCCGCCAGCGGGATAAAGATGCGCTCACGCTTGCGAACGACCTCGCGAGGTGGATCGGGCCGAACATCTCCGGCATCGATATGAGCCAGTTCTGCAGCATGTTCATGCTCCATCTCCTCGCGAGTCATCTTACCGGTAAAAATACTCTTGTTGAAAGTCTTGAGATGAACGTTGTAGAAATGCCAGACAAGGATCGCCAGCGCAGCAAGCACTGCTTCACCGCCATGTGCGGCCTTCGCAGCAGGTATGAACTCGCCCGGCAAAAACCGGGTTGTCGAAATGGGATTCCACAACATAAATCCGGTAAAAACCATGACGACCGTACCCCAGACAACCGCCCAGTACTCCACTTTCTCTTCAAAACTGAAGTGCGGGTAGCGGGGTGGGCGCTTTGCCAGACCAAGATTCCAACGCAGAGCATCCAAAAAATCGACGAAATCTCTCCACACCGGCAACATGGACAGGGGGCTACGGCGCACATACATGCGGTAGAGCAACCCAATAAAATGGAAAGCACTAACAATCACCATGATAATAGCCGAGATTCTGTGCACAACGCGCACGACCTCGACCCCCCCCATGATATAGATCATGAACTCGGCCCAGGCCGCGGGTACATACTTCTGGGGTATACCAGTTATGACCAGCACCGAAAATGAGACCAGAAGTAAGACATGCTCCCAGCGCTGTGAACGGCTAAACCGTTTGTAAGTACTCTGAGCGGTTGTGGGGGTCTCACTCATGTTTCGCACCCCCACTTTTTCGCGGACGAAAACGAAGTGTGATGCGGCGAACCGCATCCAATGAAACAAAGAGGACCATAAAACCAACTACCGCAGGAATAATTATCGCGTAAAAGAGATTGATGTAGTAAACGAGGGGATTGTTTTCTCGATCTGGAATATGATGACTGGTCCATGAAGTCGGAAAATTGGTATCAGCACCAGGATGGCAACGCTGGCAAGTGATCAACAGATTCTCTTTGACCACAGTAGCTTCCGGATCGGTCACAGCCTTGATGTTGTGGACACCATGGCAGTCAAAGCAAACCGCTTTATTGGTGGCCTGATCCGGAGATTGGCGGTCAAAAAGAGTCACAGTGGTGCCGTGAAAATCTGCGACATAAGTCTCGAACACCTCGGTTGAGATATCGTATTTGTCCATCATTAGGGTGTCGCGATGGCATTCCCCACAGATTTCGGGTGATTTTAGCCTGAATTCGGCAGTCAATGGATCATGAATGGCATGTACGCCGTGGCAGTCGACACAGGTCGGCACATCAGGATTGCCGTCCGCCATGAGTGCTTCACCATGCACGCTCTCGTTATAGTCTTCGTAATGGGATGCATGGCACAGGCTACAGGTGACCGATGTCTTCTGCCGCGGTTCCGCGGGATCACCGATGTCGTGCGCACCATGACAGTCGGTACAAAGAGCTGCATCACGATTCCCACCTGCCAGGGCGGCAGCATGCATCGAATCGAGGGTCGCCTCGTACTGCTCTACGTGACAGTTACGACAGGCAACATAGCGGTCGATTTGAAAATCACGGTAGTCGTTGGCCGCCAATTGCGGATGCGGATAACCGCTGATATTGGTATGACATGACGTGCATAATACCTTTTCTTGCCCATGAACCGAGGCAGTGTACACATTATGATCGATATATAAAGGCAGTGTCTCGCCATTGGCGAGTTTCACCTTCCGGTCGGGAATGCTATGGCAGGCCATGCACAGCTTGTTAGGATCAGATTCCTGCTCAAGTGGTGCAGCCCGCACAGGCAAGACAAACGCCATGATCACTGCCAGAGACAGGGCCATGGCGATAATGAGTGGTGGACGAAAGGTTCGAGTGAGCACGTGATGGAGGAGGTCACTGAAAAAGTGAGAGCGCTGAAGCATGGCTGGCCGAATGCTGGTACCCGACCAACGATCCTGTATCTCTAAGGCCGGTAATAGCGAACCCCGGCAGAGGGATGGCAAGTGGTACAGCGAGCGGAGTAATCGCTAGAGGTGACTTCACCGTAAGCGCCGTTTTCATCCTGGCCGTGCACGATGGCTATATCGGCATAGGTCATCTGCGGATAATTGACACCATTCGCATAGGATTTGACGCCATGGGGATCATGGCAGGTCGCGCAAGAAGGCTTGGAATCAGGGGAGCCGTCGGCGTCACTGTCCCAGTTTATCTGGTTCATATCCAGGTGATCCCAATGTACGTTGGCAGGAACATTGCCGAAGTTGAAGCCCTCGAAGCGTTCATTGCGGAAACGGGTTACGACTTCGAGTACGCTCAAGGGATAGCCGCCCGGCGGCGGATTGCTATGGGTGAAGAGCGCATTGCTGTAGCCCACGGCCAATCCCACTTGATCAGCTTCCTGGTGGCACATGTAGCATTGGGCGTAATTGCCATTGTTGTAGAATTCGCCTTCGGTGATGGGGATGTTGAGGCCGTTAAAAGTCAACCAACGAGTGCGGTTGTAATTGTCTTGCTCTGCGTCATAGGTGTTTGCGATTCCGTCGAAGTGGATGGACTCAGCTGTTTTCTGATGGCAGGCACTACAGGAGAAGCCACGGCTGCCATGTCCGTCGACATTGAAGCCATAATTGCTGCCATCGCCGGCGATATCGGGTGAGGCGACGCCTTTGACGATACTGGGCTGGGCATCATGACAGCCCTCGCAACTCAGAGGTTGATCACTCATCCACTTGCTGCGAGCCTCGGCGACGCCATTGACTGCACCGCCTGGGCTGTGGCAATCATTACACACCACAGTCTGCGAAAGGGTTTTACCATCCTTGAACTCGACTTTGCCGTTTACATGGGTCGATGTGCCATAACTCGAGTGGCAAGTAGCGCAATCAGTGATGCCCGGCCCTTGATTCGAAGGATCGACGTGCTTCTGTCC
>PIVW01001157.1 GCA_003353825.1 Chloroflexota bacterium | reverse complement strand
ACTCTTACATAGGTCATTGTACTCTCCCCTTAGATCGCTTTGATCGAGACTTTGGTCGTGAGTGTAGCGGATGCTCCGCCAGACGATGCGGTATATGCGAACCGTGCTCTCTGAGCTCCCGACTCTACATCCCACAGCGCATTGCCAGCGCCGCTGACAGCAACGCTAGATACGGTTTCCCACGTGGTACCATCTATTGTAACTTGCAGGCCAAGCGTACCTACTGGTGTACCAGTCGCAGTCCACACCGCTTGTACCGCGAAGCGGTATGTGTTCGTGATGTCCCACGACGCGGTATTGATAGAGGCTACCAATGTGGTGATTTGAGCTACAGTGATAACGCCGTTTTGAGTGATGAGTGCCATTGCTTTATTCCCTTACCAGAGCCTGTGGCCCCATGCGTACGAGACCGTGGTCCCAAGTAATATGTCTAAGTTCGAACCTTCATCATGCTCTACTCTAAACTCGATCTGGTGGCCATCTACCCCATCCACTACGTCCATGATGGATATCGATACATCGTCCGTACCATCCGCTATCATGTGCACTTCCGATAGCTGGGTGGTCGTTGTCAAATTATAGATGGATAGCTTCAAGACTGTGCCGGCAGAGGGGCTGTCGAAGCGCACGGTGCATCCAGTTAAGAACCTACCAGGGGCTGACAGCTTGATGTAATTACTTGTGGTGAACCAGAATAGCAGACTCGAGTTGAAATTGGCTGTGCTGAGATCCACTACCGTGGGGGTTGCTGTCGTGATGGTCTGGTTAGCGCCACTCATATACGCTCGGAAGTGGGGCGCCACTTCGTTCCACCGCACGTAGTCGACTACCAAGGTGCCACCAGCCGAGCCGCTATCGTCCCTGCCCACTTCAATCTTCACGAATGCCGTGGCGCTACCGAGTGCGATGACAGAATTTACTTCGTTCTTTACCCCAGACAATATTGTGGTAGGCCCAATTGTGTTGGTCGTAACTACCGTGGTCTTGTCGTTTTGGTACTC
>PIVW01001156.1 GCA_003353825.1 Chloroflexota bacterium | reverse complement strand
GCTTTCGTCGTCACCCTCTCAAGTATCTGACTGGCCTGGAAGCACATGCAGAATTTATCGCTCGTCTACTTTAGATATCCCCGCCTGGCCTCGCTGGTGTGCGACTTTTTCTCTTTGGCGTTAATACCGCCGTTCGAGTTGCCGGAGACGGTGCTGTTGGTGATGGTCATCAAGCCTATGTTGCGAATTCCCCCCCCCGTTGTCGAGGGCGGTGTTACTGATAATGGCGCTGTTGTTGATCGCCACCCGGAAGCTTGTCCTGAGCCCGCCGAAGGGACATAGGGGGCCAGATACTTCAATGCGCCAACACCATTGCCCACCGGCTTGCAGTGCACTACCCACTTTTGAAACCAAACCGATGCAGAGATATCGGCGAAAAGCCCGGTCTTGCGCAGGCCATCCCGAAACTTGGCTCGGAACAGCATGGACAAGGCTTTAACCGGTAGCAGAAAATCCCTGCATGCAGGGAGCGACGTTACCCCATCTGCGGCCAGGCTGCCTCAGGGAACCATAAAATGCACATGGGGATGATAGGATGGGTTGCGCTCCCTATTTTGTTTTGCTCGTATCTGGATGGGCAAGAGAAGGATGGCTAACGGCTAGGCTTAGGAGCGGGCGGGTTGAACGTTGAGCCATCCCCAAGCAACCAACGCTGATGGCGCCGGTCGCCCTGCTTGCCCTCGAGCGCCAGCCCGTCGCCTACAGCCTTTGTTAGCACGGCAAGATGGGGAAACACATAAAACGCAAGAAGAGGACAGCCGAAGACCTCCAACTTTGGACCCCGACCTTGCTTGCCACTGGTCTGGGCCAGAAGGTGGGAACAAACGCCGATAGCTCTTTCGGGGCGAAGCCGAAGTATCGGGATGACAGCGAATAGAATGAACTATACTCAGCACGGTCATAAAAGAGCATGTATATCGTAGCAATATGTAGACATAAGCCTTGGATACTGCTAGAATCTTGCGCTCTTAGTCCTCTCACAAAATAGCAGGAGCGCAACA
>PIVW01001155.1 GCA_003353825.1 Chloroflexota bacterium | reverse complement strand
CCATGACTAATGATTGCAAGTCGCTAAAATAATCACCCCCCTTTCTCTCTTCCCAGCTAGCAGTCCAAACTTCGGACGCACAGTAGGGAGCAAGGGGCGGTGGTTTTGCGACGTGCGCAGCCCATGACGCCTGCGAGCACCCGGATAGGATATGGCTTGCTGGGGGAGGTCAGGAGGGGGTTACATCTCAACCAACTCAGAAGGAGGTAATGTCACCCATTTCGAACCCCACTTGAAACGAGTCAATTCCTTACTGATGCTGAGGATATCGAGACATCGATGGGTGTGCTGCCAGTCGACCAAACCATCGCACAGGTTATTGACTCCGATGCCACGCATTTACGGAGGCCGACCCAACTCGCGCCTGGATCTGATCGAGATCAACCAGTCATCGACCCCCAGCTATAGCGGCAGCGCCTGCTTAGCGGGCATGCAGCAGGTCGAGTCCGCCCAATCGCTTGAGGGCGGCAAAACCGAACTCAGCCAAGCCGCCGTTGTCAACGAAGGAACTTCCACCGTCGGCGGCTACACCAAATACTACTACACCGGCTCCGAGCTGATAGCCTTCAACCGCAGCAGCGGCTATGGCCAGGACTATGGCACACGCTTCGTGTTCCGCGATCACCTCGGCAGCACGAGCGTAATCATCAACGGCGGCGGCACCAAACTATGGGAAGACCGGTATTACCCCTTTGGCGAAAGCAGATATACTTATCGCAAAGACCAAGGCGGCCGCGAAATCGACTTACAAACGCCGATGCGCTACACCGGCCAGCGCTTTGACGACGCCATTGGCTTGTACTATTATAATGCAAGATACTACGACCCGGTCTTGGCCAGGTTTGTGCAGGCTGATAGCATTGTGCCTAACCCGGGTGACCCCCAGAACCTTAACAGATATTCCTATACCCGAAATAATCCTCTCGGATTTAATGATCCAAGCGGTCACTCAGGCGCTTCGTTCAACCCACCGATGCCCTACCCGCAACCGCAACCCATCGA
>PIVW01001154.1 GCA_003353825.1 Chloroflexota bacterium | reverse complement strand
TCGAAATCATGTTACGTGATTTGAGACCCGATAAGTTCAACATTGCATTACCTCCAAAACTTTTCCCTGATTATACTACCACTACATATGGGTGCGCCACGCGAAATCCCAAAGAGCCTCCGTACTTTATGCGTTTGCCCTCGGCCTACCCCTTTGATTTGCCCCCGCGTTTGGATCAAATGTCCCTCTGCTTTTAGCTCTTTGATATCTCGCTCTGTCGTCCGCCGAGCCACATGTAACGCCCGCCCCAAATCTTCTTGGGTCAGCACCCCGCCTTGCTCCAAGGCTTCACTCATCAGCCGCAATATCCGACCTTGCCGTAAGCTAACCCGACCGTCTCGCTTTTGCACCTCGATATCTTCCGCACCCGCATCTACCGTGAGAGTGATTTCTACTCGTTCCGTCTCACTCAACGGCGGCCCGAACGGGGCCGCCAGACTGGCCACCACCATTCGAATCTGGCCGGGCCGAATCTGGCCATGGGGCTGATCCAAGCCTAACATTTCGTGGGCTACATTGACTACCTCCCGCGATTCACGCAGTGAAAAATTAAATTCGTTTTGCAATATGTGGAATAAACTGGCCTCTGGGGTTTTTTGGGCCAGCCGATCTGCTGTGGTTATTGTTGACATTTGTCGTATCTCCCTTTGTTGGTTTTTTGATTATACCTTTAAGGGGGTATCCGACATATGTCTCAATTTTCAATCCGTTTGCCCAACGCATAGATGCTCGTACGTGAAACGTCGAACATCCCTGACGCCCATGTGATGATTCCATGAGGACGATTTTCTCTTGGAATCAGCGGCAGCGCTCCCACAGCGAGTGCATCCCATATCGAGAGATGGGGCAGTTTCGGCGCCAGGACTGTGCCCGACCCCGATGGCAGCGATTGAAAAACGACTTCTAGCGCCTCTGGCCATAATGCGGTCGTTGGCTCAACTGTCGGGTATACTATCATGGAAAAGCAGTCTCCTTGTGTGTTTTTGGTTTTGTAATAAATGTC
>PIVW01000504.1 GCA_003353825.1 Chloroflexota bacterium | reverse complement strand
CTACAAAGAAGCCGGGATTCGGAGCGCCCAGTGCAGCAAGGCGTACTTGGGCTTTTTCCAAGTCACTGGTTTCAGCGTAGCCCATCGCAACCAGTGCCACATACTCATCTTGCTGAACCTCACCCAGGTCACTTAAATCTGATGTCGAGAACCTGGGAAGAAATTGCGAGCCTGCCCATAATCCCAACAGAAAACCGGCAAAAATCCCAAAAATGGCGATCAGCCAGCCTCGATCTCTCTTGCGTTTCATAGACAAAGAAGGGGGGAACCTTAAAGATGGAGAGGGGCGCCGAGAAAGGGGGTCACGACCGCTTGACTTGAATTCGCGGTCAGATCTCTCTGGCACCCTATTTGGATTACTGCTATAATGCGCGCAGCCAATCTTGGTTGGCGCGTCATGGTGTCGGCTTTGCGTATTAAATCATGTGTCATAAGTGATTGTCAGGCAAAGCTTTGATGCCGAAGGTGGGACTCGAACCCACATGGAGCTAATCTCCAACGGTGTTTGAGACCGTCGCGTCTGCCAATTCCGCCACTTCGGCTGCAGAGCGAGTATATCCAAGGCGCTCGACCTCGTCAAGAATTTCGATGTTCCATGAGTAAACAATGCGGCTCTATGCTAGCACTCCCCCACATGTCAGACGAAAGCGAGCGCGAAAGCAATGGATGAACAGCAGTTGATCGTTGCGGCTCAATCTTGTGAGTTGCCTGCATTCAACCAATTGGTGTTGAAGTATCAATCCCTGGCATACAACGTTGCTTACCGTATCATGGGCAATGCTGATGCCGCAGCCGATGTTACTCAGGATTCGTTCCTCAAGGCCTACAAAGCTTTGGGTACCTTTCGCGGGAATTCTTTCAAGTCCTGGTTATTGCGGATTGTCACAAACACCGCTTACGATTATCTGCGAGCGGCGAAACGTAAGCCCACGTCTAACCTGGACGACCTGCTAATCAATCCGGAACACACATGGCGTATGGTGGACTCAAGCGAATCACCAGGGCAGCACGCCGAGCGTCTAGAATTGGGGCAGCTATTGCAGTGGGCCATCGAGCAGTTACCAACTGACCAGCGTACGGTTGTCGTGCTTTCGGATGTGCAGGGGCTCTCTTACGACGAAATCGCCGAAACGATGGATATCTCTTTGGGCACGGTGAAATCTCGCCTGAGCAGGGCGCGTGCCAAACTGCGCGACTACCTGCAAGCCAGGCAGGAACTTTTGCCACATCGGTACCGTCTAAAAGATGTACAGAGTCTATGAGCCTCTGACTTTTCAACACCACGACTTTATTTTATCACCCGACCCGACTTCATGTCCCCTCCCCAATTCTCAGGCGCTTCGGCCTCCAACATCCCTGATGAACTCCTCTCTGCCTTTGTAGATGGGGAGGTCAGCGCGTCCGAACGTCAGCGTGTCGAACAAGCACTGATCGCTGATACAGGTGTGCAACAACGTTTACGCGGTCTGGAGATGGCGGTTGATCTCTATAAGGAGATGCCTGCCATCTCGACGCCACGCGCGTTTGTGCTCTCAGAGGAGATGGTGTTGGCGGCGAGGGGCCGTGTCAAAGGGGTGGAGCGGCCAAGTCCTTTCGCTCGTTTTTTCAGCAATCTGTTGCCGGTAGCCGCCGTGGCCGTGGCTGTCGCCCTTGTTATCGTGGTTGGCGTGGATGTGTGGCCAGGTATTCCAACCACTATGCCGGCATCGGCGCCGGAGAGTGCGATGCTGGAGATCGCGGCCGCTGCCATAGCAGCCACTCCCATGGCATCTGTGCCTGAAGATGGGGCAATCAGGGTACAGTCTACGCTAGAGCCAAACAGGGTAGAGCGTGCAAAAGAGGTTGTAGTCACGGTAGAGGTCGAGCAGCCGCCTGCTGAGGAGATGGCCGTTGCGGCGGAAGCGGAACCCATCGCCAGAGATGAAGCTGCGGTCGAATCTTCTCCGCTGCGCGTACCAGCTGCTGAAGTTGAAATCGAGTCGATACGCAGCGTTACTGCTCAGCCACAGGCCGCTCAAGCTGAATCTGCAGAATCAACGGCCATGGACGATGGAGCTATGGCGATGGAAGCGCCGGTGGCGGAGATGGCGGCAGAGGACATGGCGGCAGAGAGCATGCCGGTAGAGGAGATGCCTGAGATGGAAGAGGCAGCGCCTGAGATGGAAGAGGCAGCGCCTGAGCCTGCTGCCGGTGAAGCCCTGCCGGAAGTAGCGGACGCAGTTGCCGAGGCCCCGGCGGAGGCACAAGCTGCGGCTGAGGTACAAGCTGCGGCTGAGGTACAAGCTGCGGCTGAGGTACAAGCTGCGGAGGTGCAGCCAGTTGAAGCGGCTGTCCCCCCGCCTGCGCCACTACCTCAAACACCAGATTCTCTCTCGACCTTGCGTGTTATCGAATATGGACTGCTGGCGTTGTTTGTGGTGCTGTTGTTGCTTGTGTTGTGGCGGCGGCGCGCAATTTAGGGATCGACTAGACTGAGAGACCAACGGTGTTCGCCACCGCTGCTACTACCCAGATTCGAGTAGAAAGTCGAATTCTCCGCCGATATGCGAGAGCTTAGAAGGTCCAGCCGCATTCACGGCACGGACTCCGTAGAAATAGTTCTGGTGGATATCTCCAATCACAGTGGCGCCATCCTCACCCTGATCGAGAAAGTCCTTTTGTTCGGTTTCGGCGATCAGGGTGCATAGGCAGTTTGATTCCCCGATCACAAAGTGCGGCGTTGTCGCTCGCCAAACTTCGTAATGGCCAATCACGGTTTCATTACCATGAATGTCGTAGCCTGGTTGCTGCCAGGTCAACTGAATGGAATCCTCATATTGGGAAATATGTAACAGAGGATTTGCGGGCTGAAACATCGGAGTCAGGGCTACTTCATTGAGCTGGTTATGATCCCACTGTAGAATGGGGAACATAACCTGGTATTCGATTCTGATAACTATTTCAGCTCCTGATGTCCCACAGCCTGCCAAATCGTCAAGCCCTGCGGCAGGCACATCAATGGCGTACATGATGGTCCCTTGGTGTTCGTAGGTCTCATCTTGACCGCATAGGACGTCGTCGATTCTTGCATTGACAGTCATGCCGACTATTGGCACAAAACCAGGACCGCCTGAAACCACACCATAATAGGTAGCCGGTGGTATGGGTGGGCCAGCATGTGCAGTTGTGAGAACAACCAGCCTACCCTGATCAGCGCTCAACATGAGGATCAGCAAGGAACCAGAAACCAGGCAGGCGCGTATGAGGAAGATTCTGATTGTTCGCTTTAGATACATGTGAGCAGGTTATTTGAAAGTAAGTGGGAGGTATAAGTACACTGCTGAGCCTACACTTAGGGGCATTTCCCAAAGCTGGCTGTCGTCCCATTCAGCCGCTGTTTGCGTATTTATCCCGTCGAACCGAAAGGCGATCACGTCACCAGCAAGACCACATCCTTGCGAACTACCATCGCCAGAGGCCATGACGTTGATGCTGTAAACTACCTGTTCATTCCACTGCACCGTTTCCGCTTTTCCACAGAGATTTCCGTTTACCCAAGCCGTTACCTCAGTACCCATAGCCGGCTCGAATCCAGGTCCCGTTGCGATCGTACCATAGTACGTTGCTGGCGGTCGGGGGATACTATCTGTTGTCGATGCGTTTGCGGCAGCTGTTCCCTGTAACTTCAGATCAACAGATTCGGTCAGATAAATCCAGTAGCTGTGGCCATATTCAAGGACCTTCAGATCATTCACGTGGTCAGGCGCGTCTGGACCATAGACTTTCCACTCATCTTCGTCTTGGGGTGCACGTCCGTAAACCATGGTGTAGGAACCGTTAATCGAATTGAGGGCCACTGAAACAGGTCGAGTTTCCTGTATCGGGTAACCAAAGGACTCCCATCCGGGACCATAGAGCGGTAATTCTATGCTGGACATGAGCACATACAATCCTTCGCCCTGCACCGCGGCTGAAGCGAGATTATGGTAGGTGTCCAAAGTGGTTTGCAGTGGCTGCCATGTTGTACCGTTCCAGTAGTACAGCTTCAACCACATCTCTTCATCCGCTGACACTTCTCGTTCCAAATAGCTGACACTTAAGGATGATCTTGTCAGGTCTGGTGCTGCGT
>PIVW01000061.1 GCA_003353825.1 Chloroflexota bacterium | reverse complement strand
CAAGAACGTCTCGAGCGCGAGTACGATCTCGATCTGGTCTTCACAGCACCTTCGGTCGAGTATCAGGTTTCCCTGGTCGCGGGTGAAGAGATCGTCATAGATAGCCCGGCCGATTTACCGGACCCTAACATCATCGCAGAGATCCGAGAACCGTGGGTCGAGATCGACGTCATCACCCCTACCGATTATATCGGCACCATCATGGACCTTGTCACCCGTCGTCGTGGTGAATTCAAGGATCAGGAATATCTTGACCAGCGTCGTGTGCAACTCAGCTATTTGATCCCCCTCACAGAGATCCTGGTAGATTTCTATAACGAACTCAAGGCCCGAACTCGCGGATACGCTTCGCTAGACTATCATTTTCACGAGTATCGCCCGGCCGACATGGTCAAGCTCGACCTGCTGGTGGCGGGCCAGGCCGTCGATGCCCTCTCCATCATCATCCACACCGATCAAACCCATCCCAAGGGCCAGAAGCTGGTCTCGAAGATGAAAGAGGTCATCCCGCGCCAGCAATTCGATGTCGCCATTCAAGCCGCTGTCGGTAAACGCATCATCTCTCGCGCCAATGTGAAGGCACTGCGGAAAAACGTACTCGCTAAATGCTATGGTGGTGACGTTACTCGCAAGCGCAAACTCTTGGAGAAGCAGAAGAAGGGTAAAAAGCGCATGAAAATGATCGGTTCGGTGGAGGTTCCGCAGGAGGCATTTATGGCCGTACTTCGATTAGAAGATGAGTGACAGGTTATACCTGTTCTGTGGATGCGCATGCCTTTTATCAGAGTAGGAACCCGAAATGGCAAACTATTTCGAAGCAGGCCAATGGCTCGAATCGCATACTGATCCCGAATCGCATACTGATAAAGAAACCGTGATAATCACTCGCAAACCGTATCTGACCTATCTATACAACGATCGTGTCGCCGAGCCTTTCCTCTGGACCAGCGATGAAAAAGCTTGGATCCCTTTTATAGAAGACAATGGCATCAACTACATCGTCGAAGACGCCTTCACCTGGTCTGATGTGACAGATCGATTTCTACGGCCCGTTCTGCGTGCACAATCGTCCGAATTCGAGCTTGTGTTTGAAACTTCACTACCGGTAACACGGGTGTGGCGGTATCATAGTATCGATTAATGCCCGGTTTTTGCTGACATCGATATTCTTGTTCAATGGATAATTTGGAAACAATGTGCAGACACTATAGACTTAGGCGCCAATGACACCAACATCGAAAAAAGTGTCGATGTTTGTAGCAAATGACTGGCGATTGTTTCCAGACTGCGCTGAGAAAATCAGGCCCCGTTGGGGCAACTGGCAGGTCGCAGGTGCGAGTTCGGTTGCAAAAAGGTTGAACTGGCCACTTGCTACTTGCCACAAACATCGCCAAAAAATTGTCGATCATTTTACCTGAGCACCTACGATTATTCCAGACTTCGCTGACATAAATGACCTGGTGACGAAGTGATCAGCTTGTCACCAAGTCACCTTGCCACCCCCTCGCCTTGTCAGATAAGAGACCGACATCGACAAAAAGTTGCCGATGTCGACGCCACAAGCGCCTAATTCCTGATTCTTTTCAAAGGTTGACTTTCTCACATCCCCCTTTATGACTACAGCTCGCAAACGCCGGCCCTATATTCTCCTGCTCGGTCTGATACTACTGTGTGCCTTTGCCTTGCGAACATACAATGTAGATTGGGCCCAGGGCCAGCTCCCCCATCCAGACGAGCGATCGACGATCGCATTTTACGCGCCGTCGATCAGGTGGCCCTCTGATCCGGGCACGCTCTTCGATCCCAGAGAATCGACCCTCAATCCGTTTTGGGATGTAAATAGCGATAGCCGCAGGTCCTTTACCTACGGTCATTTCCCCTTGTATTTAATGGTGATAGCGGGAAATGTGGCGCCCAAATTCGTGCCGGTGGCTGAGGCAATCGGTGTGCCCGAACGCTATGTGCATATGATGCGGATTGCCAATGGCTCGCCCGGTTTCGTCTGGGTGGGTCGGTTGATCATGGCCTTTGCAGATACCATAACCTTACTGTACCTGTTTTTGCTGGGGCGGCGTCTTTACAATGTGCACGTTGGCTTGTTGGCGGCTGCATTCGGCGCCTTCACGGTCCTGCAGATTCAGCTTGCGCATTTCTTTGCAGTCGATCCGATCTCGACTACTTTTACTGTGGCCGCTATCTACCATTCTATTCGTATGGTGGAAACGCATGGTTGGAAACACACTGTACTGACCGGCGTCATGGCAGGATTGGCTATTGCCTCTAAATATAGCGCCGCACCCATTCTGGCAGCGCCCGCAGTGGCCGGGCTGATCATCACCTGGCGGCAGCAGCATGAGTTAGCCGGTAACGCAAGGGAACGATCCGAGTTCCCGGGCCTTTTCCTGACGGCAGGGGCATTGGTTGTGGCCGTAGTGGTTTTTGCCGTTACTTCTCCTTTTGTCCTGCTTGATTTCGAGAATTTCTATCAGGCTGTTATAAAAGAACAAGGGGCCATGGTGCGAGGTGAAGCTGATTTCCCCTTCACACGCCAGTATCGCGGCACCATCCCTTATCTCTACTACATTGTCGAGCAAGTCAGGTGGGGCATGGGGTGGTTCTTAGGGTTGCTAGGGTGGATCGCCTTTGCTTGGATTCTAGTCAAAACGGTTTTGCGTCGCGCCTTGCCGGGAGAATTGATCATCCTTTCCTGGTTGGTGCCCTATTTCTTGATCGCCGGTGCTTTCCTGGCGAAATTCAATCGTTATATGGTGCCCGTGGTACCATTCCTTGCGGTGCTAGGAGCGGCTATGCTCTGGGCAATGTCCGTTTGGCTGGTCAGACATCTACCGAAACGGCTTAAACCCCCTCCGAAATCTGCTGTGCCTGCTCAAATTTGGGAGGTGTCGACACCCTTCGAAGATGATTCGGGCTTGACGGTGTCTCAAACCGGTGCTGATACAGATGATTGGGCTCTCCTTGATGAACCCCTGGATACGTCAGAGAGGGTGGAGGAATCGGACGGTCTCGATGAAATCGAGGAAGACCGGGCCGTTTCGGAGGAACTGAACAGATCGCAAGTCGAGCAGTGGACACGCCGTCTGTTTTGGGTACTCGGCCTGGTTGTTTTGATCCCCACAATCCTGTGGTCGTTGGCTTTTGTCAATGGTGTCTATGGTTCGGATCACACCTTTATTTCCGCCTCGGAATGGATGTACGAGAATGTACCCGACGGCAGTGTATGGATCACCGAACACTGGGAAGAGGGCATGCCTTTACACCTGCCTACTCCCAACGGTTATCCTGGGGCACATAATTGGCGTAACCTCACCATGCCCATGTATGAAGAGGATACGCAAGGCAAATATGAGATACTGAAGCAGAACATGCGCGAGGGCGACTATTATGTTTTGGCAACCAAGCGCCTGTACGGTGCCTTGCCTCATCTGCCCGAACGTTATCCCATGAGCATTCGCTTCTATGAGTTGCTGTTTGAAGAGCAACTCGGTTACGAATTGATAGGCGATTTTACCAACTACCCCAGTCTGTTCGGTATCGAGATCGCCGACCAGGACGCAGATGAAAGCTTTTGGGTGTACGACCACCCCCGTACGTTGATATTCGAGAAAACGCGGGAATTGAGCGATCCCGAATGGGATTCATTGCTGGGCGGTCTGTGGGAAGAGGCCATTCCTGGTTTTACAGGCCAACGAACTCAAGATGGCGGACTTGATATATTGGGCTTATTGGATTCTGAAGAGCCGACTCTGTTACTCGAACAACCCGTGAACGAGCTAGCTGATGTGGGAAAAGTTGCCTGGAATCCCTTCCGAAACAATAGCTTTGCTGCGCTGGTGTTCTGGTGGCTGGCACTGGCGCTGATCAACATCCTTACCTGGCCCATTGTGTTCTCGGTATTCAGTAATATGAGAGATCGAGGCTATGGGTTCAGTCGGGCGTTGGGCTTAATCCTGGTTGCCTGGATTAGCTGGATACTCTCGGCCAGCAATCTGCTGATCAACTCATTACTGCCAATCGCTCTGGCTTTGGTCGCAATTCTTGCTCTGTCGGCCTGGATCTGGCGAAAGAATGGCACTGAGATGCGCTCTTTTATTAGGGTGCACCGCTCGTTATTGTTGTTGAGCGAAGGCATATTTTCGATTGCCCTTCTACTCTTTATTTTTATCCGCCTACTAAACCCAGATCTCTGGCAACCTTGGCAGGGTGGCGAGAAATTCATGGAATTCGCTTTCCTGAATGCCGTTACCCGTACCCCCTCCTTCCCACCCTATGATCCCTACTTCGCCGGTGGGATCATGAATTATTACTACTACGGTTATCAAATCCTCTCATCGCTGATTAAATTAACCGGCATCAACACCACGATCGCCTTTAATCTGGCAATACCCACCCTATTTGCGCTCACAGCATCGGGTGTCTTTAGCCTCGTGTACAGCTTGATGCCACGGTCGCGACTTTCCAAGGATGTGAAATGGTGGCGGCGTGGCACTGGTGCAGGTCTATTGGGCATTTTCATCGTCGCGATCATGGGCAATCTGGACAGTGGCTTGCTTCTCTTGCGGCAGATAGGCGAACGAAGCAGCAGCACATTTACCTCCAAACTGCCATTTGTACAGAGTACAGTCCATACTGTCTCGGGGCTGGGCGATGTCCTATCCGGCCAGCTCAATGTTCCCGCCTACAACTATTGGACACCCTCTCGCGTTATACCGTTTACCATCAATGAGTTCCCCTTCTGGTCATTCCTCTTTGCCGATCTCCATCCTCATATGATGGGTATCCCCTTCACAGTGCTCTTCCTGGCCCTGTCCTATAATCTGGTGGCCGGTTACGGAAGGTGTTGGGACGCCGAGGGTAAGCTACAAGGCGCCATGTCCTTAGTGGCGCTACCACTCGTGCTTGGAGCCATAGGGGCGATCAATACCTGGGACCTCCCCACCTATCTTGGCCTGGGTATCGTCGCTTGGCTGATTCGAGAGTGGAAGAGCTTTGGTAGAATCCGTATTGCGGCAACCCTGGTCTTCATCGTGAGTTTGGGCGCGCTGGCCTATTTGCTCTACCTGCCCTTTTACAGTAATTATACGACGGTGTTCAATACAGGCGTCGGGCTCACCTTCGAGAAGACAGACCCGAGCACATGGCTGCGCATATGGGGTTTCTTCATCTTCATCGCCATGAGTTGGGTGTTGGTCACACTTCGCTACAAACCTGGCGATGTCACTGTTCTCCGTTGGATTTCAGGCATCATCAACCACTTGGATGACGCTGCCAGATATCTGGATCACGTCCGAGCTCTGGTCCACAGCGGCTGGGACTTCACCTTTGGGTGGATCGCGATCGGCTTGATGTTATTATTCAGCATTCTTCTCGCGGTTGCGGACATATCCGTGATTGCCCTGATTTTACCCTTACTTACCTTTGCTACTTTTTTCCTGTTCCGCCGCAGCACTTCTGCCGATGCTCAGTTCCGTACACTCTTGTTCTTCACCGGTCTACTGGTCTTATTGGGTGTCGAGATATTCTATTTGAAGGATTTTCTGTGCGGGTGTGGCGAAGGCTTGTTCGACCGACAGCATGGCGATTACTATCGCATGAACACCCTGTTCAAGTTTTACATCCAGGTGTGGGTGATGTTAGGCATCGCCGCGGCTGCTTCTCTGCCCGCTTTGATAGATAGGATCAGTACCTGGCATAGGGGATGGCGGGTTTTGTGGTTGGCGTTGCTCGTTGTCCTCATCATTTTTGGCCTCGTCTTCCCCATTATGGGCACGGCCAGTCGTGTCGATGATCGTTTTCCTGGCGAGCGCCCGGCCAGAAACACTTTGGATGGTATGGCCTTTATGTCTGTGGGTACCTATACCTGGCCGGTACACACCTATCCCATCGAATTGACGTATGATTACGACGCCATTCGATGGTTGCAGGACAATGTCACGGGCACACCTGTACTGGCAGAAGCGCCTGCTTCATGGTACATGGTGGATGGTCAGAATACCGGCTACGATTACTACCGGGCTGGTGGATTGCGAGCCTCGTCATTGACCGGTTTACCCACGTTTATTGGCCAGCACCAAGGTGAGCAACGTTATGGCCACCAGACCGGGCCACGTGAACAGATCGGGCGAGAGTTCTGGGAAACCACCGATATTTCCCGGCTGCGTCAGCTAATAGATGAATTGAATGTAGACTTGATCTACATCGGCCAACTCGAGCGCACCCTCTTTGACGAAGCACAACTCAGGAAATTCCATGTATTGGCTGAACTAGGCGAAGCTGAAGTCATTTATCAAAATGACGGCGTAACCATGTACAAGACGATCAAACCGTAATTGGTAGCTACGACCAACCGACCAACCGACCAACCGACCAACCGACCAACCGACCAACCGACCAACCGACCAACCGATGTTCGACCTTCTACGTTTCTGGCTGATCTTTCAACTTTTCGGACTCCTCGCCTTGCCAATGGGCTGGAGGCTCTTCGCATTTCTACCAGATCGGGGTTACGCTTTTGCCAAAGCATTAGGACTGCTTGGCGTCGGATACCTGCTGTGGCTGGGGGCCAGTTTCGGTTTATTAAGAAACAGCGCCGGCGGCGCTATTCTGGCGCTCCTGGTCTTTGCCCTGGTTGGAATATGGCTGGGTCGTGATGGATTAAGCGCTGATGAACAAGGTGATCGCCCCTTGCTGGTGCATCTGCGCGCACAACTAGGGTACATTGCCGTTGCCGAGTTGTTATTTGCGTTGGCATTCATTTTATGGGCGGTGTTCCGCAGCTATGATCCCAACATCGCCGGCACCGAGAAACCGATGGAGTTTGCTTTTCTCAATGGCATTCTCAATTCGACACAATTTCCGCCTCATGACCCCTGGCTCTCGGGCTATGGCATCAGCTATTATTATTTTGGTTATGTGATCCTCAATGTGGTGGTATTGCTGTCAGGTGTGATGCCCGGTGTCGCTTTCAATCTGGGTCTGGCCTCTATTTTTGCCCTGACATTGCTTGGCGCCTTTGGCCTGGGCTACAATCTTGTCAGAAGCGACACAGAATCGCCGGCGGCTTGGGTTAAAGGAGCCCTCTACGGCTTGTTAGCGGCCGTTTTTGTGGGCATCATGGGTAATCTGGAAGCTGTACTGGAGTCGTTGCAGGCACGAGGCCTGATGTCACCCGCCCTGCATTCGCTTTTTGATGTCAAGCGTCTTGCCGATGCGCCTGTGACCGGCAGTTTTCGGCCCACCGAGCATTGGTGGTGGTTCCGGGCCGCACGCACTGTCCATGACTACAACTTTGCCGGGACATCAGAACAAGAAGTGATCGATGAATTTCCCATGTTTAGCTTTGTGCTGGGCGACATGCACCCGCACGTGTTGGCGATACCCTTTGTACTGCTTGTGGTTGCTCTGGCCTTAAACCTGTTACGCAGACCCGTTGTTTCTATTGAACCACGGGCGAGTGAACCTGATGGTGGGACTGACGGGGACAGGGTCGAGATAGGCGGTTGGCCGGCTGCCTGGGGCCAGGTAACGGAGGTATTCGGATTGAATGGTTGGGGGTTGGTCCTGTATGGTATTGCCTTGGGCGCCCTCGGTTTTCTCAACACCTGGGATTTCCCCATCTATCTATTCATGGTCGTGGTAATCTATGCCGTCAGGCGGGGATTGATGGGCTTACCTTTGCGTTGGCAGTTGTGGCAGGAAGTGATCGTGGCATTTGTCAGCCTTGCCGTCGTGGGTATTGTGGCTTACTTGCCCTTTTATCTCAGTTTCAGTTCGCAAGCTGGGGGTATTCTTCCCAACGTTTACAACCCCACCCGATTTACACAATACTTGCTGATGTTCGGCCCTTTCCTAGTGGCCCTGTTTTTCCTCCTGATTGTAGCTTACCGCCAGGTTGATGTCAGCCGAAAGGCTCTCTTGCAATGGCTTGTGGCAGTTTTACTGATCCCGGCGATCTTTTTGGCCGTTGCAATCGTGGCTATCAGCTTGGTGCCCGGGCTACGATCCTTTGCCGAACGGGCGCTTAGCACGTCCGTTGCCGAGACCGTGCTTCGCATTCTCTCCCTTCGGCTCACCACGCCGGGCACCTGGTTGGTCGTCGGCGTGCTTTTGGCCGCTGTTGCCGCCCTGCTATCCCGTGTGTTTACCGGCGTACCACGTCGACTTCAGCACAATCTCGCTTTTGCCCTGGCCCTCTTTTTTACAGCGTTCCTCCTCACATACGGCGTCGAGTTCGTGTTTTTGCGAGATACATTTGCAACACGTATGAACACAGTTTTCAAGTTTTATTACCAGGTTTGGATACTGATGGCGGTTGGCTCGACCTATGCGCTGTACTATATTAGTACACGTGCTAGCTCAGCCGTGCGCGTGACCGCTCAAGTTGTGGTGGCTATCCTTGTGCTGGGCGGTCTCCTCTATCCCGCTTTCGCCATTCCCAGCAAGGCCAACAATTTTCAGACAACACCGACACTAGATGGCGCCGAGTTCGTCGCACTTTACCGCCCAGACGAGGCCGCGGTTATCCGTTGGCTCGTGGATAATACCGAACCTGATGCCGTGATCGTCGAAGCGCCCGGTGGTTCATATACTGATTATAATACGATTTCCGCCCACAGTGGTCGAGCCGCCCTCTTAGGGTGGGGGGGGCATGAGTTGCAATGGCGAGGCTCCTACGATTTGCCGGGCCAACGAGAGCCGGTGATCGATACTATTTACAAAAATCTGGATAGTGCTGCCATCGCCAAAGCCGTCAATGACTATGACATCGACTACCTGATCGTCGGACCACGAGAACTGGAGAAATATCACATCCCCGCCAATCGCCAAGGCGCGTTTATCAATCTGTGGGAGCCCACATTTGAAGAGGGCGCCTATATCGTGTATCGTTGGCGTGGTGGCTGACAACAACCATCTGATTATTCTATGGAATTACGCACGTGAGGACCGCCAGCCCAAAGCGTTCGACTAAGTAAGTTCCAACTTCATCACAATCCCGTAATCTTTCTGCAACATTCATTTGCTATACTTAAAAGCGAATCAGGCTCTTTTGGAATTTGTGAGGCTCCTACTAAAAAAGTATCTTCCCGGGGCACTCGCCGAATGAATTCGGGCTCTGAGGGCGGGGTTCTGCGAACCTACGCCGAACGTCCACCTTCGTGGACGGGTTGATTCCCCCAAGTTATTGAGAAAATACTAGAAAAGCGTGTTTCTTTAGCACCACGCACCACCTGTTTTCAAGGACTACATAAGATCCTGTTATTCCCCGCATTCCTATGACCACATCAACAATTGACGAGCCGGTCGAGCCGGTCGAGATGGCATCTACGATGGCATCAGAAGTGTCGACCCTCGTCGCCGAACCTGAAGAGCAGCCTTCCTGGCTTGAACGCATTACAATCGAATATCTGGCCTATACACTTATACTGGTAATTGCGCTTGCGGTACGTCTGCTGAATTTGGGCTTGCGCCCCCTCGCACCGACCGAGGCTACCACCGCTTTACGCGCCTGGCAAGCTAGCCGGGGTTTAGGTCCCGATCTGGATGCCGGCATACCTCTGCTGTTCAGCCTGGAAACGCTGACCTTTTTCTTTACGGGCGCCAATAGCGCATTGGTACGGGTTTGGCCGGTCGTGGCTTCGTTGATAGTGATCATAGCGATTTTCAACTGGCGGCGGTGGGTAGGTCGAGATGCGGCACTCCTGGCAGCCTTGCTGATCAGCTTGTCGCCCCTGCTCAATGCCTTTGGCCGCCGCGGCGACGGTGCTGCGTTGGCGCTGATGGCTCTGGCAATAGCATTGGCCGGTTGGGCGCGATTGCAAGAGCACCAAGACCATGGTTGGACCTGGCTTGCCGTAGGGGCGGGACTTCTGTTGATCAGCGGGCCCGCCGCACCAACTGCGTTCCTGGCACTGGCTATCGTGCTGCTCCTAACCTGGCGCCAGGTCCAACCCGTATCTTCGCCCGGCATTACAACGCTTGTCCTCTTTTTCGGTGTCGCTCTCGTGGGGGGGACGGCCTTGCTCACGCAACTCAGTGGTTTTGGTCTGATTGCCCTGAATTGGAGTGAGTGGTTCGCCAGTTTTAATCTTTCCGGTACCAGCTTGCTTTGGGGTTTTATTCGTCTGTTGTCGGACGAGCCACTGCTCGTGATTGTGGGTATTGGCGCCACGATCTGGGGGGTGCGCCGGGGAAACGTGCCTCGTGCCTTCAGCGTTGCCGCCCTCGTCGTCATGCTTATAGCGCTGTTGCAGGGCCCATACGCTGCCAACTCTCGCGCGATTGCCGCGCTTATGCTCACCGTGCCCGTGTCCGGCTTTTTGCTATGGCTTGCACGTTCGGGAGATTTTCGCTGGAACGATCCTGAGTTGATCTTATATGGGATTGTACTTACGATTCTCATCGCCTTGAGCATATTTACACTCATCAGTTACAGCAAGACGGCTGACAGGACCCAACTCTGGCTTATGGGGGCTAGCGTCGGTATGGCGATTGTCCTTACCGTGGTATTCCTGTTACTTGTCGGTCCCAAACGTGTGTTGAGCATCGCTGCAGTCGTGACGGTGGCCTTTCTCGCCCTATTCAACACAGCAACGGCCTGGGGCATGGCCTACGACGCCCGCCCGCCACGCTTCGCTGCGCTCTATGCTGCTGATGCTCGTGTCGGCTTATACGATCTCGTTACAACCAGTGGTGATCTCAGTCAACGGCAACGGGGAGATCGCTGGTCCCTGCCCATCGCTCTGGTCACGGGCAGCGATGCCGACGATCTTCTGCAATGGTATCTGCGGGAGGCATCAGATTTACGTTTGGTTGAAAGCATTGGCCTGGAGAACGCCCCACCTTTGGTCATTGCCCCCGCCTTTCGTGAGCTACCTCTCAGCGAGCGCTACGCTGGCCAAGATTTTGTCATACTCGATGCCTGGGATCCGGCCATGGGTGACGGGCGCCAAAAGATCGACTGGATAATCTTCCGCAAATCACCCTGGAACATCCCCACGCAGAACCACGTCCTGTGGGCGGATACAGCGATAATTAGCCTCGAGTAATCGTTCATATAGTCATCACTAACCTCTATTCAACATTATGACAACGACCGAACAATCTTCATCCACCCAAAACCTCCTCGATAAACCCGCTGTCGTCGCTTTACGGCTGAACTGGGAGAAAATCGCCTGGATAGTGCTTATCCTGTTGGCACTGGTACTGCGCCTGTACGATGTCGGCGCTCGTGCCATGAGCCATGACGAGAGCCTGCACACCCAATACAGCTACAACCTGTATAATGGCACCGGTTTCAGACACGATCCTCTGATGCACGGGCCATTCCTGTTCCACGCGACCGCGGCAAGCTACTTCCTCTTTGGCCCAAGCGACTTCTCTGCCCGTTTGCCTGTCGTGCTTATGGGCATTGGGGTAGTTTGGCTGCTCTGGCTCACACGTGATTGGCTGGGTAAGCTGGGCGCTTTTCTGGCAGCGGCAATGATGGCATTGTCGCCAACATTGCTCTACCATAGCCGCTACATTCGCCATGATCTGTACGCTATTTTCTTTATTATGGCGGTGGCGATATTCGCCTTCAAATACATTGACAAGGGCAAGAGTAAATGGTTATGGTTGATGGCAGCGGCTCTGGGCTTATCCTTTACGACCAAAGAAGTGGCCTTCATCTCGGCGGTGATCATCGTCGCCTTCTTCCTGTTATGGGCGCTCTTCGGCTTGCTGCGCCAACCGTGGCAGAAATCGAGCTTTAAATGGCCATTCTACGGCTTACTGGCGCTGGGAGGGATCCTGGTGGTCTACCCGATGCTCGAGGCTATGAAAGCGCCGCTTAACACCTTTGCGGTGAGCGAACGTCTGGGAGGTTTGGTGATGTGGCCGCTGTTGGTAGTGGGGCTCATCATTTTGGCCATCTCCGTATTCCTGCTCTGGCGCGGGATTGGCGGCGAAACATTGCGTTCTCGCCGTGATCTCGAAGTGACGATATGGATCCTGACGATGTCGGCGCCTTTGTTCGTTGCATTTCCCATCAAGATCTTCGGCGGCAATCCCCAAGATATCAGTATTGTCGACTTCAGTAGCATGCTCAACCCTCAAACATTGAAGGGCGCCTTACTATTTCTGGCCATGGTATTGATCTTCCAGGGATTTGGTGTGTTCTGGGGAAGGCAACGCTATCTGGCGGGATTGGGTATTTTCTACGGTGTGATGATCCTCTTTTTTACCACGTTCTTTACCAATGGTAATGGTATCATCACCGGTCTGGTCGGAAGTGTCGGCTACTGGTTGGGCCAGCAAGAGGTCGCCCGCGGCAGCCAGCCCTGGTACTATTATTTTCTCATCGTACCCCTCTATGAGTTTTTGCCCATGCTCTTGAGTGTGTTGGGGGGGATCGGCATTGTTATCAACGAGATACGGCGCCGTCCTATCGACAACAACGACGCCAGCCCCAGCCCTTACGCCGTGCGCCGCCAGTGGCTTTGGTATGTGCTCTGGCTCATGGTAGCGACCTGGGGCGCCTTCACCTGGGCAGGTGAGAAGATGCCATGGCTTAGCACGCATTTCACCGTGCCTATGGTTCTGCTGGGCGGCTGGTGGTTGGCACGCCGTATACGCCAGGTCGATTGGAAACAAGCGTGGCACAATGGCGCCCTGTGGTTATTGGCAGGTGTGCCACTCTGGCTCCTCCTCTTCATAGTCTTTCTACGTCTGCGTCCTTTCCAAGGCTCTTCACTTGAGACAATGAGTGATACCATGGCCTGGATAGCGGCCCTAGGTCTGCTGATAGGACTTGGATACGTGCTCGTACGCAAAGCACTTGATGTCGGATTCCCCCTCACCCGCCAGATGCTTTTGTTCAGTTTGCTGGGCGTGTTATCTCTGATGTCCGTCCGTACAGCCTTCATGGCCAGCTATGTGAATTACGATCTGCCGGTAGAACCACTGGTCTATGCCCATGCCACGCCAGATATCAAGGTCGTCGTCAATGATCTGGAAGAGATATCGCGGCGCACCGTGGGTGAAGGACAACTAGCCTTTGCCTACGACAATGAAACCACCTGGCCCTTTGAGTGGTATTTCAGAGATTTCCCAAATAAAAAGTTTTTCGCTGGCAACCCTTCTCGTGATGTGCTCAACGATGCGCCTGTGGTGTTGGTAGGAACCGAGAACGAGGACAAAGTAAATCCCTATCTGGGCAATGATTATTATCGTATACCCTACCGCCAGATCTGGTGGCCAAAAGAGACTTACAAGGACTTAACCTTAGAGCGGATGCGGGAATGGTTGGCGGATCCTCAAGCACTACGCAATTTCGTCGATGTCATCCTGTACAGGCGTTACCAACAGCCGCTGGCGGACTGGGATCCCTCCGACCGCTTCGTGATGTTCATCCGCAAAGACATCGCCTCACAAGTCTGGGATCTTGGTGCAACGCCCGCGATCGTAGCGGAAGTTGTCGCCGATCCTTTCGAGGGTAAATACCGCCTGGAACCTGCCACCCAGATCGTTGGCGGAAGTGTCGGTAGTGGGCAGGGGCAGCTTCAGCAGCCGCGTAATGTCGCTGTTGCAGAGGATGGCAGCCTGTATGTCGCCGATTCCGCCAATCATCGCATAGTAGTCTTCAATCCTGATGGCAGTTATGCTCGAGATTGGGGTGAATTCGGTGAAGCGCCCGGCCAATTCAATGAACCCTGGGCCATCGCCATCAGTGAGGAGGGCACAGTGTACGTGGCGGATACCTGGAATCATCGCATACAAGCTTTTGATGAACAAGGCAATTTCCAGAATACATGGGGCAGTTTCGTCTCGACCGAAGCACAGTTGGGCGACCTCGGTGTGTTCTGGGGTCCGCGGGGTATCGCTATCGATAACGAAGGAAACTTGCTTGTAACCGATACCGGCAATAAGCGCATCGAGGTCTTCGACTCTGAGGGCGTGGGCATCACCCAGTTTGGCGGCGGGGGTCTGGATGAAGGTCATTTTGAAGAACCGGTCGGTGTGGCCGTGGGACCTGATGGCAGTGTCTACGTCGCCGATACCTGGAACCGCCGCATCCAGAAATTCGATACCAACTACCAATATGTCAAAGAGTGGGAGGTGCCCGGTTGGACAACCGAGGATATCTTCAACAAACCCTATATCACAGTCGATGACCAAGGTAACGTCTATGCCACCGATCCTACTGGCTGGCGTGTGCTCGTCTGGGATAGTGAAGGTAATCCCCTGACCGTACTTGGCCAATATGGCAACACTGACACAGACTTTGCCTTCACCAGCGGCATAACCGTTGCACCAGATGGCAGTATTTGGGTTGTCGATGCCGACAACAATCGCCTCATGCAATTCCCGCCCGTGCAATAGAGTCAGAAACCAGGTCGCCGGCCCGCCCATGCAGATTGCTATCACCACGCTGATTGCCGTAATTCTTGCTTTACTAGGCGCGTTCTGGTTACCTGATCCGGCAACGCGAACACAAGGCGCAGCGTTGGTTGGTGTCGCTATGGTGTTGGCAGTGTACAGCTATTTCCGCGTAGAAAGCGTCTGGCCTCGGCCAGAGCCCCACGCCGGCAAAGCAGCACAGCCGCTAGCACAAGGCCGCGCCAATCAACGCAGATTGGGTCTCATCCTGCTGGCGTGCGCTGCACTGTTGGTCCTGTGGTCACTTTATGACATCTGGTCACACCCCTTCGCGTGGGATCAGGCAACAAGATGGATGGTTGGATTGATCTTGGGGATGCTGGGTACGTATCTGCTTGGTGGGGGCGAGGAAAACAATGGGGAGCAATCTCAACCACTAAATGAGGCGCCCCGGCAGGATGACGGTCCAGACCTTGTTCATACTAAGAAAGCTCACCCAAAACAATCACTTGGTCCCCGGCCCGCCGGATACAAGCTGGAAGCAATCGGACGTGAACAACCCCATTCCGACGACCAGAACTCGGATTTTGAGGAGTTTGCCGGCACCGTCGAACCTACGAATCTAATCCGGAGGTCTATCGGTGTAGCTGTATACGAGCCTAAAATCCCGCGTTGGCTCGAGATAATATTGCTGCTGACCATCATGGGTATTGCCATTTGGCTGAGGGTATCCAACATCGAACAGATGCCACCAGGCATATTCATTGATGAAACCAATGCTGCTTTAGATGGTTTACAGATTTTAGAAGGTCGCCCAAGTAATCTCTTCGGCACAGGCTGGTTCGAGACTCCCAACGGTTTTGTCTACTTACAAACTCTGTTCTTCCGCATACTGGGCACGACATTTCTATCAGTCAAACTGCAATCATTATTGCCGGGTATTCTCAGCGTGTTGGCGCTCTATTTGCTGGGAAAAGAGCTGTTTGGTACACGTCCGGCCTTAATTGGCGCCGCCTTTATGGCTGTCAATCGTTGGCATTTTAACATGAGCCGTTGGGGCTGGAACGAAGTCTATCCGCCGCTGATACAGATACTGGCGCTATATTTTATTCAACGCGCGGCGCGCCTGCGCAATTGGGGTGATTGGGCCATGGCAGGATTTCTGCTGGGTCTGGGGATGTACACCTATCTCGGTATTCGGCTGGCAGTTGTGGCTATCGCTATCTATCTGCTGTATCGGATCTTGGTCGAGCGAGGGTTCCTACGCCTAAATTGGCAGGGACTCGTACTTTTTACGACCCTCTATGTCTTGACCTCGGCCCCCCTGGGATTCACCTATTATAAAAATCCCTTTACATTCCTAAATCGAAGTCAGCAGGTGAGCATCCTCCACGATATCGAGATGGCGCAAGGTGAGCTTGAGCCCCTATGGTCATCGATCGAGCAGCATTTACAGATGTTTCATGTCAGCGGTGATCGAAATCCCAGACACAATTTGCCGGGCGAGCCTATGCTGGATCCGATCACCGGTGCCTTTTTCCTCTTGGGGCTAGCTTGGGCGTTGTGGTGCTGGCGTGATCATAAACATGGTTTGTTGTTGATCTGGATAGGGGTGACACTATTGGGTGGGGTTCTCTCTCGTTTAGATGAGGCGCCGCAAGCATACCGTACGCTTGCGGTCGTGCCGGCCATTGCCCTTTTGGCCGCTGATGCCTATGATCTAAGCTTACGCGGTCTGATTTTTTGGGCACGGCGTTACAATATGTGGCGTTGGCTATGGGCCTTCCTGGCCGTTGCTGGTTTGGTGGCAACCGCATCACTCAATTACAACACGTACTTCAACAAACAGGCTAAAGATCCCAGTGTTTATATTGCGTTTTCCCCTTTGGAAACGACCGTTTCCAGAGAAGTGGTGGCTAAACGTAGCGACCACCAGCTTTACCTGAGTCCCCGGCTCTATTACTTTTCACCGTTGCGTTTCTTTGCATATCAACCTTCGCAAGAGGTGGGTATCCGCATTGGCCCGTTTAAGTATTCTCCCTTCGATACACTGGGCGGAGGTTTGGAACAACCCGGCTATCAACAGACCGATCCCGCCCTCGATCTGCCCTTACCCGATCTCGGCGGTGACAACGCACTATTCCTGCTGGATCTCCACTTTGAACATGTGCTGGATCTGTTCCGGTACTATTATCCTGGTACGCAGGCCGAGATCGTGAAGGACCGCTTTGATAAACCCCTTTATCTGAGTGTCACGATCCCGGGCAATGAGATATCCGCCCTGCAAGCTCAAAACCGGATTGCAGAAGCAGATGAGATCAAGGGTTTGTACATCCCAGAGAGCGGTCCCTACACCCTCACTATCTTGTCACCCGACTCCTCTTCCCAGCCCAGAATCCTGCTCGATGGTGCACCTTCTGAGGCGGGTCCCGTTTTTCTAGGTAAAGGTCTGCATGCTCTTGATCTTGTCGGCGTGTCCAATACTACGTTGTCATCTGAGCAAACCCTCCTGACCTGGGAAGGTCCGTCTGTCAGTGGGGCTATTCCTGATCAGTACCTGTTCCTGAAAGCGCCAAGTGGTCAGGGGCTGCTCGGTACCTACTACCAGGGGAGTGATTGGGCGCCGCCACCCTTGATGCAGCGCCTCGACCCTCTTCTGCTGGCTGCCTGGCCCTCAGCGGAGCCGGTGTTTGGGTCCTTTAGTGCCACCTGGAGCGGTGAAATCCTGATCCCCCGTGATGGCTTGTATCGATTCCGGCTCCATGCCGACGACGGTGTGCGTTTTTGGCTGGATGGCGAGATGCAGGCTGAGAGCGTTAATCCTGATACCGTTAATTTGGCCGCAGCTAACCTCGAATTGCAAGCTGGACCCCACCCCATTCGTATCGATTACTTCCAGGGCGGCGGAGGCAAGGCCCTGGAATTTTTCTGGCAACAGCCTGGAGAATCCTTGCAACCTGTGGCGCCACGGTATCTACGCCCTGTTCCAGAGTAGCCATTCGCGCGACGTACTAGTATTATTAGAGTGAGGTGATCACATGAATCCACTACTTGAGCGCATTTCTATCGATCCGAATGTATGTTTTGGAACATCTTGCATTAAGCGAACCCGCATTTGGGTCTCTTTGATTTTGGATTTTATGGCATCAGGAATGACTGTCGAGGAGATCTTGATGGAGTATCCTCAATTAGAGGCGGACGACATCCTAGCTGCCTTCGCATATGGCGAGGAAATGTCCCGTGAACGCTATGTTAGCATTGCTAGCGGGATAGCTGCATGAAGTTTAAACTCGATGAAAACCCCGGGAATCAGGCGGACTAATCTTAGTTTGACCTTATGAAAAGACTCATTTATTTGCTCATTGCAATGCTCATTGCTGCCGTTGGCCAACGCTGGTTGGCAGATGGTAGC
>PIVW01000503.1 GCA_003353825.1 Chloroflexota bacterium | reverse complement strand
GACAGCGGATTGTAGTTAAAGACATTTCCTTTCCTCCTGAATATGCTTGATGTAATCTTGAGGAATATTATGTCTATTTGTTTGTCTCACCAAATCCCATTCAACGACCCCAGTGCCGGAATATGCTAAGATAATTAACACTTACCGCGGCCTAGCCATACCCTTCTTTGCCAGTGTCACCGGGCGGGAGGATCTTGCGGATGCGGCCATCCAGCCCGACCTGGTGCTGGAAAACGTTGGTGAGCTACCCGGTCTGGTAGTCTGACGCCGATCTTGGATCTGGTGAACCGGCCCAGGCTGCATCCCCCTCCCACAGCGGAAAACCTGGTTCCCGACTGTAATCGATGCGCAGATCGTAGCCTGCCCGATCGCATGGGTCGTGCAGCAGACGATTGAGTTCGACCGTCATTCTGCCCTAAATCCTTATCACTGTGGTGTTGATATAGAGCTGCGACATGAAAGCGGCGGTACGTGCTATATCAACTTCTTCAACAGCTTGGGTGTCACAAACCATTGCAGGGTGCCGGTCTGTGCGGCCACAGCCTGCCATGAGCTTCCCCAGGCTTCGATATAAGCGATGGCGCCTGTGGGCATGCGTAGGTTTCCGCCGCACAGCACCTCGATCAGTTCCTCGAACCCGGGATTATGGCCGATCAACATGACCGTGTCGCTCTCATCGGGGATGTCGTGGATCACTTCCATCAATTGGCCGGCTGCCGCCTCATAGATTCGGTGATCGAAGATCAGGTCACCGTCAAAGCCGCACGCATCCCCAACAAGCGTCGCCGTCAGTTTGGCGCGTTCGGCAGGTGAACAAACAATAAAGTCGGGTAGAACCTCCCGCCTCGCTAGAAACTCGCCCATCCGCGGTGCATCTTTAGCTCCACGTTTGTTCAACGGGCGCTCGAAATCATTACGATATTTGGAATCCCAGGAAGACTTGGCGTGCCGCATAATCAATAAATTCTTCACGATGCCTCCTATGAAGCCGAACAGTTACAATATAGGGTTACTCCGCAAAATGTGCGTTGTGTGCGTTTATTGTCCATATCGAGATCGAGCTTGCTCGGTTTCGGTCTCGTGTAGAGGGTAAACCAGTGCACGAGAATATCAGGCCGACTCTGACAGGCGGCGTTTGTCCTGGTCTACAGATTTACAGGTTTCCATTGTAACACCGCTCACGCCCTTGTACCAATGCCGCATCTAAAATCCGCGGCCAACCGCTTTGGCGACCGCCGCCGCTCGGTTAACGACCTCCAGTTTGGCGAATATCGCTTTGAGATGCCGCTTGACGGTGTTGGGTGAGATAACCAGATCTTGGGCGATCTGCTTGTTAGTCATACCCTGCACCAGTAGATCGAGCACTTCCCGCTCTCGCTCGGTCAGGATATCAAGGCTCGTGCCCACCAGCTGATTTGCCAGGGCTTCGTCCAGGGTGTGGATGAAAGCTGTACGCTCAAAGGCTTGTTTTTCGAAGAACGCGTAGGCATTGTAATCATTATAGATGCGCTCTGTCTGCGCCGGCGAAGCAATACCACTGACAACGATGGTCTCGACCCCAACCTCGTTACAAGCACCCAAGAGCCTCAAGCCATCGACATTGTCGGTCGGGGCCAGAGTATTGGCCAGAGAAAGATCGACCACGGCAGCATGATACGATCCCCGTTTGAGACGCCCTAGCGCTTCGCCATAACTTCGGCAGAACTCCACTTCATGCCCAGCGTCAGTTAGAAGTTCCGAGAAGATATCTTGCCAACCTGCATCATCTTCGATCACCAGGATCCTACCCGATGGTAGTGGTCCGCTCAATCTGCCTTCAGGTTTTTGAGGTGGAAAGATCGAAGCAACGGTCGCCGGCTCTTCGCCTGCCGGCCGGGGTGTAGAGTCAGCTAATATCTCACGAACCAGGTCCCGAAATTGCGCTCGCCTGAATATCTCTTTTCGCAGACAGGTATGGGCGCCATAGTCTTTCATAGCGCTGACTGCGATCTCCACGGTTGCAAATCCGGTCAGTAAAACGGGCACGCAAGCTGGATCGTGGCGTTGTAAAGCTTGTAATATCTGCAATCCTTCTTGATTGTGGTGGTTGGCGCCACCCAATGAGAGATCGACAACTGCCAGACGGTGTGAAGCAGCCCGCATTGTCGCCAATGCTGTCGCCTGATTAGCGGCGATGTCGACGGCAAGCCCGGCATCACCCAATAGCTCGGTCAGGATCTGTTGCCAGGCGCGATCATCTTCGACTACCAGGGCTCTAGAATTGTTATGGTTCGACATAGGTGATGTGACCATGATTCTTAGGTTGTTGATTGCCCTCCATCGCTTCCTGCGATGGGCAGATTGAGCCGAAAGGTCGTGCCATGGCTGCCGTCACTCTCAACGGTGATAGAACCAGCGAAGCGTGCTATCAGTGTTTTGACCCACCACAACCCGAATCCGAGTTTTCCCGAGGATGCGGATGCGCCCGAATAGTTGAATTCAAAAATACGCTCATGCTGTGATGGGTCGACGCCAGGGCCGGTGTCAGTTACGCTGATCTCGACCCAACCATTTTGCCTGCAGCCCTCGATATCGATTTCCCCTGTGCCCATCATGGCGGTGATGGCATTTTCCAGGAGATTGACAATCACCAGCGCCAGACGCTGGCTCCCGGCCATAACATCGGGCAAATCACTGAGCCCTGAGACATGAACGGTGACTGTTTCGGGCACATCGACAGCAGCAATGGCTTGTTCGACACTGATGGCTACATCGACCGGCGACAGGTGGATGGGTCGCAAATAAAAGAGACTGTCGCCCAACGCTTCCATAGCCTCGATGGCACTGCGTTCGATCTCGGCGAGATTATGGGCCAGGTAGGCGTCGCTTTGTAACGACGCTTGGCATTTGTCCTGGATGCCTTCGACGCGCACAGGGATGGCGCCGATCTTGTTGTTGAGACGGTGGAGCAAGTTGGCAGCGATATCGCCAACAGCAGCGAAGGTCTCGGCTGCGGCATGCTGTTCTTGTGCTCGACGTAAGGCTTGTTGTCGCTCTGCGTTCTGCACAGCCAGTGCCGCATGGTGGGCGATAAATATGAGCACTTTACGATCCCAGTCAGAGATGACCAGCCGCCCGGTCTCAGAGTCGACACCATAGATGCTAAGGGCGCCGACCGGATCACTCTCTTGACTTGCAGCCAGGGGTACCACCAGAGCCTGCGACCACCCCTGTTTGGCTGCTAGTTCAGGGTGCCTGAATCTGGGATCGCTGCGTACATCGTCCGAGTAAACAAACGAGTGACTTAGAATGGCTGCACCTGTCAGACTTTGGGCCAGGGGGACTCGGGCCCCCCGCCGGTAACCCCCGCTGGCGCTTCTCAGTAGCAACTCCTCCCCTTCTAAGGTCCAGAGGGCGCTTGCAGGGGCATCTAACAGATCGCATGTAAGATCGACAAGGCGGTCGAAAACCTGCTGGGCTGAATCGCTCAAAAGCCTTTCCGCCACCTCTTGTAAGGCGTCGAGCAAGCGCACTTCTTGAATGGCGATCACAGCTTGTGTTGCCAGTGATTGCAACAACAAACTGTCTTCTTCAGAAAAAGCTCCAGCCCTCGGGCTTTCAAGATTGATCACCCCTTCCAGCCGTCCACCTGATCCGAGCAGTGGCACAGCTAATTCAGAGCGCATTGGCAAAACATGATCAAACGGGTAGTAGATGCGCGACCATCGGTCGGCATGGACATCGGCGATGCGCAGGGGAATGCGGTTTTTGGCAACCCAACCGGTGACGCTGGTGGTGTTGATCGGCAAGGCCTCGACCGCCGGTTGGCCCAGGTCCTCGCCGGCAATGGCCCGCGTGACCAACAAGCCCGTCGCTCTATCGACCAGCCGGAAGATCCCATAGCGAGCGTCGGTGACTTCAAGTGCCATCTGCAAGATCGCTTCGAGCGTTTCCTCAAGCCGTGGACGTGACGAGATCAGCACATCCGCCCGGCGCAGGCGCGCTAACTCCGCCTCCTTCCGTTCGAGATCTCGTTTGACTGCCTCTAACCTGGCTGCATGAAAGAGGGTGATTGCGGCCAGGTTGACAAAGTTTTCGAGCATGAGCAGTTCTAGCGCTGCGAATCTTCTCTCTTCGT